>JBFZES010000068.1:0-6962 GCA_041306725.1 Spirochaetaceae bacterium
CCTCATCATGGTGGGCGTGGCCACCATATTCACCAGCGAATTCCAGGGCTGGGCTTTTAAGAAGGACGGCATCAAGCTGGACAGGCTGGCCTATAAGATAAACGACTTCCTGTTCCGCCGCGGCTTCAAAGGCAAGTTCGCCGCCCTCATGATGGGCGTATACGACTCCAAGACGGGCGCTGTCTATATTTGCCACGCGGGCGACAACATGCTCTATATCTATTCGGCGGCCCAGCATAGGCTCATCGAACACAAGCTCGACGAATCGCCCGCCGCCGGCCCTATGGACAACGAGCTGGTGGAGATGAAGGCGCCGTACAAGCAGGTGATCAAGAAGCTGGAATTAGGCGATGCCCTCGTGCTCTTCACGGACGGCTTTGAGGAATCGAGCCGCATGCGCCGCAAGCCAGACTTCAGCCAGGTCATGGAAAAGAAGTCCATGCGAGACCGCGAAGGCAACGAAACCTTCCACGATGAGGCGGCGGTGGAGGCCATAGGCCAGGAGCGCATAAACGCGGCCGTGGAGGCCATCATGAGCGGCGGGCGTTTCAGCTTTAAAAAAGAGGATGACCCGCTCGGGCCGGACCTACTCTATGATTTCGACTTCAGCAGCCTCAAGGGCACGCCTGAGGACCTGGTGCTGGGACTTACGGCCATAGAGAAAGTGTTCCGCATGGTGCCCGACCCGAGCGCCGGCGACGAGGACATGGTGCTGGTGGACAGCAAGATAGACGCCGTGCTGGAGCGCTGTTTCCTGCAATACGGCAATTATTGCCGCAATAAGATAGACCACCCGGACAAGCGGCGCACCGAATACAAGTACTACAAGCGCCTCAAAGAAGACGACCAGTACGACGACCTTACCATGATGGTCATTCAGCGCAAGGCTTAACGGCGACTGGGTTCAAGGCGCGAGGGATAGAGCGGAAAGCCCGGAGCGCGGCGCCGCGGCGCCGCGCGAGGACTTGCAGCGATAGCCCGGCCGTTCCGGCAGGCCCGCAGGGGCGGCCGGAACGACGCGCCCCCTATTTTAGGCGACGGCTTAGCGCTTGCGCACGACGGCTCCTTCCGCCATGACCATGGAGGGGAAGGAGCCTAGGTGCAGGGGCTCCTTGTTCCACACGACGAGGCTGGCCAGCTTGCCCGCCGATACGCTGCCTAGCTCCGCGCTTAGGCCTAAGAGGGCCGCGTTCTTCTGCGTGATGATGGAGAGCGCCTCGGCGTCGCTCATGCCCTGTATAAGGAAATATTTAAGGCTGTCGCGCAGCTGGTAGGACAGGATTACCGGGTGGTCGGTCATGAGGCCGTAGCTGGCCTTGCTCTTCATGAGGAGGCCCGTGTTGCGGTAGTCCTCGTGCTTGAGCTCCACCTTGTAGGCGAGGCTGCCTAAGGGGCCGTATACGATGGGTATGCCGGCCTTGGCCAGCTCGTCGAAGATCTCCTTGTGGTGCACGTCTCCCAGATGGTCGGCGGTGGCCTTGAAGCCGTAGCGCTTCTGCAGGTCTATGAGGTAGAGGACGTCGTCCTCCTTGTGCACGTGCACCTTGACGGTCTTCTTGCCGGACAGGAGGTCGAGCAGGGCGGCGTCCTCGCTTGAGAGCTCGAGGAGGGCCTCGCGCCTGGCCGCGGCGCGCTCCACGTCGTGCTCAGCGGGGCCAAGGCCCTTTTCGGGGGCGCTGCGGGCAAGCTCGCGGAGCTTGCGGTCAAGGCCTATATCGAGCTTGGCCTTCTTGGCCAATACTTCGTCGAAGCGCTTCTCAAGGAGCTGGTACACGCCCATGCGCGTGTCGGGGCGCTCGCCCTTCCATTCCGTGGTGGAGCGGGGGTTGTAGCCCAGGGCCATCTTGTAGCCGTAGTCCGCTACCAGGGCGTCCTTGCGGTTCTTGGCGAAGTTGCGTATGACGCGGGCCTTGCCGCCCACGAGGTTGCCCGAGCCGGGCACCACGCAGGAATAGAGCACGCCGAAATCCACCGCGTCCGTGAAGGCGCGGTCGTCGAAATAAATGGAATTGAGCGGGTCGGACAGGGGCATGATCTGGGCGCTGCGGTCGTTGCCCTCCGCCTCCGCCTGGGGCTCGCCCTCGCGGAACATGCCTATGTGCGAGTGGGCGTCCACGAAGGCGGGAGTCAGGTAGCCCTCGTAGTCGGCCTTTACCGAGCCGGCATCCGACACTTCCACTATCCTGTCGCCTTCGACGATTACCTTCTTGCCCTCAAGCCGCTTGCCCCCCTCGTAGAGGGCCGTTGCCTTGATCACGATGCGCTTAGCCATAGATCCTCCTTTTTGCGTAGCGGAGGCGAGTATAGCATAGACGCCGCGGATCGGGGGCCGGAGGCTACGAAAGCAGCTTTATGCGCGCGAACACGTATTCCAGGCTGTCCTTAGCCAGGGTGTAGCGTTGCCAGGGCGTGCCCTCCGGCCTGTCCTTAAAGAGCGCTTCCCGTTCTATGTACGGCCTTGCCGCCCCTGCCTTGCTCCAATACACGAGCGATATCTGGCCATGCTCTATTTCTATGGCGGTGAAGCCGCCCTTGGCCGTAGCGCAGCCCGAGTTGAACATGCAGGGCACCAGCAGGTCCTCGCGCTCGTAGAGGCTGCGCGATACCTTGTTCTTCTTTTCTTTCTTGGACAGGCGCTTAAACTCAGCCGCGTAAATCTCGATGAGCGATACGATACGGGCCCGCTCCTCGCCCTGGGCGTGGGTATACTGGCGCAAAAGCGACTCGATATTCCAGCGCAAGCTGTCGTACTTGCTGTAGGACTCGAACAGCGGCCGGTGGGTGTGGCCGGCCACCGTGATCAGGCCCAGCTCCTTGGACGCGCGATATATGCGCCGCTCCGCCTTGAAGCGCCGCTTGCTGGTCATGGGCAGCTCGCCGTTCTGTATCTTCAGGGGGTCGGCTATGTAGCGCACGATGAATTGGGAGACGTAATTATACTTCATGAAGAGCTTATAGGATTGATGGCCGTGGAAGGCCAGTATGGACCCGTCCGCGGCGTCGAGCTTAAGGGCGTGGTCCAGGGGAAATTCCCCGGTATCGTGCACGAGGAGAGCCAGGTCATGATTGCCCAAGATCTTGACGAGCCTATCCTGATCCCTGAAGCGGCCGAAGCACTCATAGAGCTCCGGGTAGGCGGCCCGTATTTCCTTGGGGTGGAACTTATGCAGCTCCTCGATGTCGCCGTTGAGCACGAGGTTCCATGACTGGGGCAGGTAATGCTCTGAAAGTGCTCCGAGCACGAGCTCCTCATTGCGGCGGAAGTCGTCGTGGCTCGTGCGGTTGCCCAAATGGAGATCGCTTATAAATAGATAGCGCGCCGAGTCGTCGAGCCGCCGTACGCGCGCGCCGTCCACGAGGCCGCGCATGGTGGTCATGAATTCCTGCATTTTCATAACGGCTCCTTGGGCGGCATTTTATGGAAACGACGCTAGGCTAGCGTGTGATTTACGTTAGCATTGCGTTAAGTAGTACCTCGAAGCTTGAGTAGTTCCTCGAAGCTTGTGTCTCCGCGTTGCCGGCGCAAAATACTGTATGGGTTAGCGCGACCCCCCTACCTCAGCCGGGGGTGCGCATATGCCAGACACAAGCTTCGAGGAACTAGTATCGCGCTTATGCCGGCTTGCGCCAGGCGGCGGCGCGTGCCATAGTTAAGCCATGGGCGATATCCTGGTAGCCACGAGCGGCTATTCCTACGACGACTGGCGCGGCGAATTCTACCCGGAAGCCCTGCCCAAGGAAGAATTCCTTCGTTACTACGCCCTGTTCTTTCCCTTCGTGGAGCTCAATTTCTCCTACTATGCCATGCCCAGCGCCAAGAGCCTGAAGGCCATGGCCGAGCGTACGCCCGAGGGCTTCCTCTTTAGCCTAAAAGCGCATAAGAGCCTAAGCCACGAACCGGGCCCTGCCTGGCGCGACGACGCCGCCGCCTTCGCCAAGGCCGCCGGTGCCTTAGGCGACGCGGGCCGCCTTGCCGCCCTGCTTATACAGCTGCCGTACCGCTTCCACTATACGCCCGACCATAGGCGCTACCTTTCCGACCTGCTCAAGGCCCTCTCTCCCCTGCCCTTGGCCGTGGAGTTCCGCAACGACGAGTGGGGAGGGCCGCGCGTGCTCGAAGAGCTCGACAAGCGGGGCGCGGCCATAGTCGCCGTGGACAGGCCCGAACTGCCCGGCCTGCCCGCGGCAGCCGAGGCGGTGACCGGAGGCCTGGGCTATATGCGCTTTCATGGGCGCAATGAGGCGAACTGGTGGACGGGAGACAACGTAAGCCGCTACGACTATCTGTACTCAAAGGATGAGCTTGAGGCGGTAGCGCCTAAAGTCAAGCGCATGGCCAAGGCGGCCAAGCTAGTACTCGTGGCCTTTAACAACCACGCGAAAGGCAAGGCCGTTAAAAACGCGGCGGACCTTAAGGCTATGCTCTTCCCAGCGTGAAGGCGCCGCGTATCTTGGTGTCGGCCGCGCCTTCCTCAAGGAAATCCTCGGGAGTCAGGCGTATATAGCCTTCCTCGTCCATGGTCATGACCAAGGCGTTGCGCCAGCTATCCAAATTGCGGCGCAGGTGCTCGCTGCAGAGCGCCACCGCGGGCTTGTCTTTGCGCGAGGGTATCATGATCTCCACGTAGCCCTCGCCATAGGACACGACGGAAAGCCAGCCATTCTTAAGCACGACGTCGCACACGTTGGCGCAGCCGGGCACCGCGTCCTGGTGCGTGCGTATCCAGTCGTCGTGGAAGCCCGGCACGATTACCGAGCGCCCGCTGGGCAGCAGCCACACGGCGCCGCGGGTCCAGGCGAAGGGCGGCCGTTCGTCGCTTTCCTGCCAGCTCATGAGCCGCCGCCCGCGGGCTCGCCGCCGCCCGCTAGGTCCCCGGCGCCGGATAAAAGTCCCGCGCCAAGGCCGGTGCGCAAAGACAATTCAGCGAAGTGCGGCGGGACGGCCGCCGTCGCCTCTATGCCCCCGCCGTAGGGCAGATAAAGGCGCCATGCATAGAGGAAGAGCCGCTTAGCCCCGTAGTCCTTGGAGGCGGCCTTATTGCGCTTGAAGTCGCCGTGCCTGTCGTCGGCGACTATGGGCCAGCCCGCGCCGGCGAAGTGCTGCCTTATCTGGTGCGTCCTGCCGCTGCCGAGCTCGGCTTCCAGCAAGCTGAAGCCCAAAGCGCTGTCGAGGAGCCTATACGATGTGTCCGCGCTTATATCGCGGCCCTTGGAGCGCACCTGGTCGCGCAGCGTGCCGCTTGGCGGCTGGGGTATGCCGAATACCACGGCCCGGTAGAGCTTGCGCGTCTGGCGCCCGGCTATGAGGGCGGAGAGCTGAGCCGCCGCCGCCTGCGTGCGCGCCACGGCCAGGCAGCCCGCCGTTTCGCGGTCCAGGCGCTGTACTAAGTAGGGCCTAAAGCCATAATCGCGCTCTATGGCCTCGACGACGCTGATACGCAGGCCCTCGCCCGGCTGGGACGCGAGGCCCGAAGGCTTATCGATGATGAGGATGTTTTCATCGGCATAGAGCGTAGCTATCACGGCGCCATAGCATACCGGCTGGCCGTCTAGAACGCAAGGCGGGGCCGGCGGGCTTGCCCCGGCTATTTGCGTATGGCGGCCCCATGCAGTATCTTTATGGCAGGGTCGCGGCGGTTTGCGGGCCGCAGAGGAGGCCGCCATGGACGTGCTTAAGGACGTTTCCTGGATGAAGTATCTCTATGCGGGCACGGTAGCCGAACGCTTTAACTGGGGCAGCTTCTCGATTGCGAGCACCATAGCGCCCGCGGGCAGGAGCGGCGTCCATGACCGCTATAAGTACCGCATGTTCATCTTCGAAGGCGCGTCCTCGGCTCCCTGCGCGGTGATAAACCTGGAAACCGACCTTTTAGGCCTATGGAAGCTGAGCGCGCAGCTAGGCGATGAACGATTGGTACTCGCGTCCTTTGACCAGGCGCCCGACTACGACGCCTTCAGATCCCTAGCCATAGCCGCGATGGACGGCCTGCCTGGGCTAAGGGCGCAAAAGCCCGCGAAAAAGACTGGAGCCCGAGCATCGACCCCGCCGGCTTAGCGCGCTATACTCAGTCTATGCGAATATCGAAATCAGCCGGCCGCCCGGGGCGTTCGCGCCGCGCGTCGCGCCTTGTTCCCGCGCTCTTCATCCTCGCGCTTATCGCGGAGCCCGCCGCCCTCTCCGCGGAGGAGCTCAATTCGAGCAGGGGCTTTTTCATAGATTTGCCCGAGGGCTTTGCCCTGAGCTCCGGAGACGGGCAGCAAAGCTTTTCCTTCGTATCCCAGGATAAGCAAGCGCAGGCCGATATCTTCGCGTTCGACCCGACGCGCTACCCCTCCATTGAAGCGCTTACGGTCGACATCATTAAAAAGCTGAGCGCCCAGGGCGCCCCCCAGTACTTCAGCTACGCGGGAAGGCAGGCGGCGCTCGCCGAGCTGCGCTTTGGCAGCGGAGCCCAGGCCATGCGCGGGCACGCGCTTTTCCTAAACGGCGAACCGCGCCCAAAAGCCGCGGGGCCGGCCCAGCAGGAAGCCGGCGGCGAAGCCTCCTATGACCTCGTGCTGATAGCCTATACCGCCGGCGCGTTATATACGAAGAACAAAGATCTGCTTCTATCCATACTCGACGGCTTTTCGGCGGACGCGGCCGCCCGCTCGCGGCCAGGCCCTATAGGCAGCCACGCGCGCTCTAAGCTGCCCAAGCCGCCGGCCGCGCTCGCCGCGCCCGGCCGCGCGAACGAGGCTCTTATACGCTTTGGCCAGGCAACCCTGTCCATACCCTGGCAAGCCCAGGAGGGCGCCGTAGCCCAGGAGACCGTCGAGCGGGAATATCGCGTACTAGCGCCTTACGGCGCGCAGCCCGCTCTCGTGCAGGATGCCATGAGGCGCTTCTACCGCATGGTGTGGAGGGATTCCCAGGCATCGCTCGAATACCTGGCGCTTGAGCTATCCCGCGCCTGGGAAAC
>JBFZES010000069.1:0-5509 GCA_041306725.1 Spirochaetaceae bacterium
GCCGCAGCGAGGGTTGGGACAGAACGGTGGCTCCATGGCAGGTACCTCCATGGAGCCAGTACGCGCTAGCGCGGTTCCTTGCTTGCGGGAGCAACAAGGTTCGGGGAACTATTTAAAGTCCCCTTGCCTCCAAGTCCTTTTTTTTGCTATAGTCCAACCCGCACGCCGAAATAGCTCACTTGGCAGAGCGGCGCACTCGTAATGCGCAGGTATCGGGTTCGATTCCCGATTTCGGCTGAGAACAAACGCGATCCCTTCGGGGGTCGTGTTTGTTCTTATAGGCCGAAATCGGGAATCGAACCGAGGGAGCGACTTGGAAAAGCGCGAATCATTGAGCGCTTTTCCGAGCGCGGGGCAGGGATGCGCCGCGAGCGACCGAGGCGGCCCGAAGCGCAGACGGCAGGATGCCGGCAAGCGAAGGGCGATTCCCGATTTCGGCTGAGAACAAACGCGATCCCTTTGGCTGGATGGCGTAGCCCAGACAACTCGTCCGCCTTATACTTTCGGACAGGTGACGTGGCGGAAAATGCTGAGTAGTTTAGTTCCTGGCTTTAGGGCCTAGGAGGCGCTATGAATACGGTTTTCCCCGACTTCCAGGATTCAATACAAAAGGCCATCGGCATTTGGAGCCCGCGCTTGGTCCATATAGGCGGCAAGGGACTTCCCTTTCGAAGCGGTATAGCCCTGGGTTCGAGCCTTGTAGCATCTTTGGCTCGCCAGGCGAACGATGGCGAGGACGTACCCGTATGGACGGCTGAGGGCAGAGGATCAGGGAGGGTAAAGGCATGGGATCGCTCGAATGGACTCGTGCTCATAGAAACCGAACAGCCGACGCTCAAAGGCCTTCCCGAGCTCAAGGCGGCTGAACCCCTGCCCGCCTTAGGGCAAGCGCTTGTTCGCCTTGCCTATGCCTCGCCGCAGGGCATCGAGGCGAGCCTTTCTATCGCGCGTTTCATAGGCGGCTCAACAAATTGGGGCGTACGGGAGCTCGCTCATTATTTCCAACTGGACGGCATAGCCTATCCGGGTTTCTGGGGAGCGCTTGTCCTTGACTTGGAAGGCGGCCTGCGTGGAATCGTCGCATCTAATGCTAACGGTAACGAGGGTTGGACGGTTCCGGCGCTTGACTGGCTTAACGCGATCGAGGAACTGAAGCGGGAAGGGAGCCCTACCCCCGGCTGGGTAGGCATAGCCATGGCCTCTGTGGCGCTTTCAAAAGAGCAGGAACGTGCGGCGGGCCAGCCTAATGGCGCGCTTATCCAGTCTCTGGCTACCGGCAGCCCCGCGCAAGCGTCCGGCCTACGGCCCGGGGATATAGTATTATCCGTTGACGGCAAGGCGCAAGGCGCAGAAGGCGAGGGTTTCCCGAAGCTGAGGGCGGGGAAGGCTTACGCCTTAAGTCTGCTACGGGGCGAAACGACCATGAATATTTCCCTCACGCCCACGGCGCGGCCCTAAACCATGCCTCTGGAGCTTTCTAAAGAAGGCGCTATCGCCCTTTATGGGCCAACCCTCGACGCGAGCCAGCGCAAGGCGCTTGCCAGTCGAGATTTTACCTGGACGGACGATCCTGGGCTGGCTGACTTTCGCATAGAGGCGCTGAATACTTCGAGCGCTTTAAGCGCAGGCCAGCCTTCTAAAGAAACCTTCCCAAAAGGCCCGGCAAAGGGATTGCCAGACGCATATGGCGCGACTCACGAGCTTTCGTCGCGGGAGCGCGAAGTACTGGAGTACCTGGCCGATGGGTGGACGAACGAAGAGATAGCGGACCGCCTAAAGATAGGGCTCGGCACGGTCAAATTCCACATAGGGTCCCTGTACAGGAAGCTTGGCGTGGGCAGGCGTACCGAGGCCGTACGGGAGGCTCAGCGACTCGGCATGATCGAATGGTAGGCTTTGGGATTGACGCGCTCGCCGGGCAGCAGATCTTACACTTAAGCGCCGTATGATGATATCGTGCTGGCTATGCTCGATTTCATAGGCTCTTTTGACCTTACGGGAGTTCAATGGCTCTTTTCCAACCTCGCAGGAGCGCTTATAGGAATAACGAAAACCGGCATGGCGGGGGCCGGTATGCTGGTGGTGCCGCTCATGGCAGGCATCGTGGGGGGTAAGGCGGCGGCGGGCCTTACCCTACCCCTCCTATCGATGGGGGACCTCTTTGCCGTGCGCTATTTCCACAGCCATGCCGATTGGAAAACCATAGGCCGTTTGATGCCCTGGACCGCCCTGGGCTTGGCCCTAGGCCTCGGCGCGGGAGCGCTCATCGACGATCGAGTATTCAAAGCCATCATTGCCGCGTTCGTCATCATCGGCCTGGCGCTCACGGTATGGAGGGATTATATTAGCAAGGATGTGCTCGTCCCGAGCGCTTGGTGGTTCGCGGTGGGCATGGGCGTGCTATCGGGCTTTGCCAGCATGATAGGCAACGCGGCGGGCGCTATCAGTTCGCTGTATTTCCTGAGCATGCGCTTCGGCAAGAATGCCTACTTGGGAACCTCGGCCTGGTATTTCATGATCGTGAATCTGCTCAAATTGCCTCTGCATATCTTCTTCTGGAGGACGATAAACGCGCGATCTCTGGGCTTCGGGCTTTTGCTCATACCCGCGGTCTTTGCAGGCGCGTTCATAGGGATACGCATAACGCGCCGTATCCCCGAGAAGCCCTTCAAGCTCGTTATACTGGGCTTCTCGGCCCTGGCCGCGCTGCGTTTGGTCCTGTAGGGTACAAAACTATGGCTTTATACTAGTCCGACCTTGCTTAGGGGCGGAGAAAGGCGTATGTCGATGGAGAACAAGGCTATCAAGGTATACGGCTACCGATGGGCGGTGCTCGGCGCATTCATGCTGGTCAATCTGGCCATACAGCTTTTGTGGATATCCTACGCTCCCGTCACCGGTCAGGCGGCGGCGTTCTACGGGGTATCCGACCTGAAAATAGGGCTTTTGTCCATGCTGTTTATGCTTGCCTTCCTGCCGCTCTCCATACCGGTATCCTGGGCCATAGACACCCTGGGCTTTAGGCTTACCGTAGGCGCCGGCTCACTTATGATGGGCGCCTTTGGCATACTGCGCGGCCTTGCGGGAAGCGATTACGGCCTGGCCTTCGCCGCCACGCTGGGCTTGGCCGCTTCGCAGCCTTTCCTGCTTAACGCGTGGACTAAAGTGCCCGCGCTCTGGTTTCCGCCCAAGGAGCGGGCTACCGCGGTAGGCCTCGTTACCCTGGCTAACCTCGTGGGCACGGCGGCCGGCATGGTACTTACGCCCGCGCTCGCGGCAAGCCTATCCATTCCGACGCTTCAGCTTTATTACGGTGTCTTCTCCGCTGCCTGCGCGTTAATCTTCGTGGCCGTTGCTCGGGAACGGCCAGCCACGCCGCCAAGCGACGATGCCGGGCAGGCGCGCTCCCTTATGCTCGACGGCTTAAAGCATGCTTTCACGGTACCGAGCTTCAGGCGCTACCTTGTTATTTCTTTCGTGGGGCTCGGCGTATTCAATGGGGTTACCACCTGGATAGAGGCCATAGTGCGGCCGCGAGGCTTCGGGCCGCAGGAAGCGGGCACGCTCGGCGCGCTCATGCTGGTATCCGGCGTCGTTGGAGCGGTCGCGCTGCCGGCGCTGTCCGACCGTAGCGGCAGGCGCAAGCCCTTCATCGGCTGGGGCATGGCCCTAGCGATACCGGGACTCGCGGGGCTTGCCCTTGCCCCGAGCTTTCCCCTCTTGTGCATTTCGGCCGCGCTGCTCGGCTTCTTCCTGACCAGCGTCATGCCCACCGGCATGCAGTACGCGTCCGAGGTGAGCAGGCCAACGCCCGAAGGCACCTCGAACGGGCTCATACAGCTCTTTGGGCAGGCCTCGGTGGTGTTCGTGTGGCTCATGGAAGCCCTGCGCGGCGCTGACGGCTCGTTTACCCTAGCCCTGTTCGCCGCCTGCGCGCTCTTGGCGCTCTGCGCGGCCATGGTGCCAAGCCTTAAGGAAAGCAGCTAAGCGTACGAAAAAACTAGTTCCCCGAAGCTTGTGGCTGCATACGCCCGGACGCTTGCCATTGAGGTTTTACGAGTTGACTTATGCTATTGGATGTGTGGTTTAGCTCCAGGACACAAGCTTCGGGGAACTAAGCAAGCTTCGGAGAA
The DNA here is from genome assembly GCA_041306725.1 of Spirochaetaceae bacterium. Classification (GTDB taxonomy): domain Bacteria; phylum Spirochaetota; class Spirochaetia; order Treponematales; family UBA12059; genus UBA5200. Next base: position 4,134 of record JBFZES010000069.1, read on the forward strand.
TTAAGGAATTTAAAAACCGCCCGTTTCGGGGCGGCTTTACGCGGCGCGATGGATGCGGTTTGGGCTTAAGCTCGCTCTATAAAGGAGCCGTCGCGGGTGTCGAGCATGATCTTGGTGCCTATTTCGCAGAACAGGGGCACGGATACCTCTATACCCGTATCGAGGGTGGCGGGCTTAAATGCCTTGCCCGAAGTATCGCCCTTTATGCCGGGCTCGCAGTAGGTAATGGTGCGCAGGATGGCGGTGGGCAGGGTAACGCTTATGGGCTTGCCTTCAAAAAAGGCTACCTCAACCTCGAAATCGTCCTCGGGGGTCATGTAGCCTACGTTGTCGCCAAGGTCTTCCTTGGTGAGCTCGTGCTGCTCATAGCTTTCCTGATCCATGAACACGTAGCTTTCGCCGTCCACGTAGGAGAGCTTCATCTTGTGGTAGTCGAGGTGTTCTTCCTCGAATTTTTCTCCCATGTCGAGGCCGAGCTCGGAAGTCTGGCCAGTGATTATGTTGCGCACGCGGAGCTTCTTTACCTGGCCGTTGCGGCCGCCTTTAATGCCGAGCATGCGCTGAACGACGACGACGTCGTTACCCGACCTAAAAACCGTTCCGCAGCGAATATCGGAAGTCATGAGCATAGCGATTCCCTCGTCTACATATGGAGTGCGGCCATCGGGCATCCGCGTAGCGGAGCGCATGGCCGTTGTTGCCGAATGAGGCGCATTCTACACTAGATCGCGCAAGAATGTCAGCAGGTGCAAAGCCATGTCGCCCCGCGAGGCGAGCGCCTCCGAAAAAGCGCGAAAGCCGCGCTCGGCCGACGCGCTTTCCTTTAGCAGCGGCAGTATGGACTCCGCGCCGCGCCAGCTTTCTTCGTCCCGCTCGCGCTCGTTAAAGGCCAAGGTGGCGCCTGATACCCTGGCGAATGAGCGGACGTCGAGGAAGGGCTCAAGCCGCTCAAGAAAGGCCCGAACCTTCACGAGATGGTGGGCTTCGGCCTGCCTATAGGCCTGCCATATAAACGGCCGCCCGGAAAGCGCCGCGCGCGCCAGGGTCTCCTCGCCGCGCACTATGTTGAAATCGCAGGCCAGGAGGAGCTCGTCCCAGCGTTCCTGGGGCACAAAAGGCAGGCGCGCTACGGGGAAAGGCCTGCCCGCCCGTTCCCAGGCGCGAAGGAAGCAGGCCTGGCTCTTGCCGCTAGCCAACAGAGCTAGCGTCGGCCGCTCGCGGCTGAAGGCGGCTATATCCGCCACGATGGGATCGTAATCCCGTTCGTAGGAAAACACCGAAAGCCAATAGCGACGCTCCGCGCCGGCGTCTAGGTTTAAGCCTAATGCATCGGCCAGGCTGCTGCGCCCGGAGGCAAGCGCTTTGGGATCCGCCCT
>JBFZES010000070.1:0-6743 GCA_041306725.1 Spirochaetaceae bacterium
TGCCTATGATGCCCTGCTCGCCCAGGCCCCGCGCTCCGTAGGGGCCGTCCCCCTGGGGCGTCTCCACGAAATCCGCGTAGTACTCCGGCTCTTCACCGTAACGCAGCAGTTTGTAGTCGCGAAGGCTGCCGTTCTGCACGCCCTGCCGCGAATCGAATATGAAGGCCTCGCGAGTGGCGTAACCTATGCCCATGCCCATGGCTCCCACCACCTGTCCCCTGGCCAGGGCGGGATGAATGAGCCTGCCCACGTCCATGGCGCAGGCAGCCTTGGTAACGCGGAAGCCGCCGTCATGGGGGTCCAGTTCCACCTCCACGCCCTCGGCCCCCAAGGTCCATTCCAGGCCTGGCCTGCCTTCGCCCGTGTCGGGGTCCATGCCCGACAGCCCCCTAGCTATGTAGCGCCCCCGGCCTATGACCGGGCCGCCTATGGCGTTGCCGTTGGGATACACGTAGCCAAGTACGACGGCGGACAGCGGCAGGCCCTGCTCAGGATCGTCGCGCAGGAACACGCGGCCCCCGTAAACGTCCAGGTCTTCTTCGGGGCAGCGCAGCGGGGCGGAGGCTATCCGCTTTATCTGGGCCACGGCGTCGGCCACGGCCTCGAGGGCGGCGCGCCCGGCCATGAAGAGGGAGCGGCTTGCGGCCGTCGTCCAGTCGTGGGGCGAGCGGTCGGTGTCCGCGTCACGCAGCACCCGCACCATGGCAAGGTCCACGCCCAGAGCCTCGGCCACGATGAGCCTTAAGCCGTCGAAGGTTCCCTGGCCCAGCTCCACGACTCCGGTGGCGAGAGTCGCGCTGCCGTCCTCGGCGAAGCTTAGGGTGGCGGCAGCGTCGGTGAAGGTGGGTATGGCGGGCGCCTTCCAAAAGCAGGCTATGCCCTTGGCCCGTATCCTGCCGTCAGGCAGGACGGCGCGCCTGCCAGCGTCCCAGTCCAGGCGCTCGCGCACCTTGGCTATGCAGGCGGGCAGGTCGCCGGTGTTCGGGTCGAGCAGGGCTCCCGTGGGCGTCGTGTGGCCCGGCCGCGCGGCGTTCTTCAGGCGCAATTCCAAGGGGTCCATGCCCAGCTTGGCGGCCAGCAAATCCAAGGCGCGCTCGGTGGCATAGGACAGCTCTATATGGCCGAAGCCCCGAAAGGCCGTGGCGAAGGGATGGTTTGTGTACACGCAGAGCGTATCGGCCTTCACGTTGGGTACGTTATAGGGCCCCGTGCAGGCCACGGCCGCCGCGCGCGACACGTTGACGGCGTAGTCGGCGTAGGCGCCAGAGTCGAAGAGCAGTTCCATATCCATGGCCTGGATCATGCCGTCCCGCGTGGCTCCCACGCGCACCCGCGACTGCAGGCCGGGCCTGCCGGGGCTGGACACCATGTCCGCCTCGCGGGTATTGGCTAGGCGCAGGGGCCGCCCGGGAAAGCGCATGGCCAGGAGGCAAGCTAAGGGCTCAAGCTGTATGCCCGCCTTGCCCCCAAAGCCGCCTCCCACCGGCGCCGCTATGACCTCGATGTCCCTCTCGGGCAGGCCTAGGGCCTTGGACAGGAGGGTGCGCACGCCGAAGGGCGACTGGGTGGAGCTGGCCACCGTAAGCCTCCCGTCCAGGCCGAATTCCGCTATGGCCACCCGCGGCTCCATGGCCGCGTGGTCGCCGGGAGGAAAGGAGAACTCGCCCTCTACGACTACCGGGGAGGATGCAAGGGCCGCGTCGGCATCGCCCTTGCGTATGCGGCTGCGGTTGGCCACGTTGCTGCCGGGCTCGGGCAGTATGGCCGCTATGCGCCGATAGGAACCCAGGTCCGGGTGCAGTATGGGCGCCCCAGGGGCCAAAGCTTCCCGAGGGCTACTCAGGGCGGGCAGGGGCGTAAATTCCGCCCGTATAAGGCGCAGCGCCTCAAGGGCCGCGGCCTCGTCGTCGGCCACCACCGCGGCCACCGGCTCCCCGTAGTAGCGTACCCTGCCGCGTGCCAGCGGCGGCTTGTCGCCCATGTAGAGGCCTATGAGCACCTGTGGCCAATCGGCGCCGGTAAACGCGCCGCGCACGCCGGGGAAGGCGAGGGCGGCGGCGCAGTCTATGCGGTCGATGCTTGCGTGCGCGTGGGGGCTGTACAGCACGGCCGCGTGAAGGGTGCCCGGCCGCACGCGGTCGTCGGTATAGCGGAGCGCGCCGCCGGTCTTGGCGGGCGCGTCGCTGCGCTCGGGGGAGCTGCCTAGCTGGCTTGTACGAGTCATTTGGTAATCATAAGCCCTTGCCCTGCCTTATAGCAATCTTAAAAACGCGCATTGGCCGAAGCATTATTCTGGGCGTTTCAGCGTAAGCAGGCTTCGCTTGCGCCTTACGACTTAGCCGTTTATCATGGCCTGCATATGGAGCAATCCTATCTGATCGTCCTGAGGGTGAAGCATGAAGAACGAGCACGCTAAGAGCGATACAACGGGGCTTGCCGAGCGCGAAGGGCTTGTCGCGCGGGGAATGATAGCGGCCCGCCGCCTCGCTTCGCGCGCGGCGCCGCTTATCGTCAACCTTGCCGCGCTCGTCCTGACGGCCTTCCTCTTCGCGGCATCCTTTCCGAATACGGTTTTCGAGCGGGGCTTGCCGTTCCTGGCCTGGATAGCCTTCGCGCCGGTATTCTGGCTACTGCGCCGGGTATCGCTGGGTTCGTCTATAGCGTGGGGAGCCCTGTACGGCTATTTGGCTTACGCCATCTTCAATTACTGGCTGGGCGGCTTTCATCCCCTGGCGGGGTTCATAGTCTACGCCATCTACCTGTTCTACATGGCCCTGCTCTTTCCCCTGCTCAAGGCCGCTGCGCTGTTCTTTCCGCGGCGAGGCTACCTGGTGCAATGGCTGCTCTGGCTGGCCTACGAGTACCTGCGCACCCGGGGCTTTTTAGGCTATTCCTACGGCATAAGCGGCTACAGCCAGTGGGAGCTCCTGCCCCTCATACAAATAGCGTCGATCTTCGGCGTATGGGGCGTATCGGCCCTGGTGGTATTCCCCTCGGCACTGCTGGGCAGCGCCCTGCCCGATGGCTTCTGGCGAAGCTTGCGCGATACCAAGAGTACTTTCTTCGCCTTCTTTAAGCGCGAGCGCCTGGCCCTAGGGCTCTGGCTCCTTGCCCTGGCGGGCAGCCTGCTCTACGGCTTTATATCGCCGATAGATTACAGCCAGGCGCCTTCACTGCGCGTTGCCCTTATCCAGCACAATACCGACCCCTGGGTGGGAGGCCTGCCCGCCTACCGCGACAACTTCAACAGCTTAAGCCGCCTGTCGCTGGAGGCCCTTGCCCAGGAGCCCAAGCCTGAGCTGGTCGTATGGTCGGAGACCGCCTTCGTGCCCCGCATCCACTGGCACCTAACGTATAAAGAGGATATCTCCTATTTCGAGCTCGTAAGCAAGCTCATGCGCTTTTTAGAGGCGCAGGACGTGCCCTTCGTCATAGGCAACCACGACGCGCGGCTTGAGCTGGACGAGCAGGGCCGGCCCGTCCAGCGGGACTACAACGCGGTCCTCCTGTTCGAGCGGGGCGTCAATACGGGCATATACCGCAAGCTGCACCTCGTGCCGTTTACCGAGCACTTCCCCTACGGTAAGCAACTGCCCCTCGTATACGCGGCCCTCGAGGCCTCCGACACCCATTTCTGGGACAGGGGCGGCGAGCTTACGCTCCTTGAGGCGAACGGCCTGCGTTTCGGCACGCCCATATGCTTTGAGGATAGCTTTGGCTATCTATCCCGGGACTGGGTGCGGGAAGGCGCCCAGCTCATCGTCAATCTTACCAACGATGCCTGGGCCAAGAGCCTGCCCGCCCAGATGCAGCACATGAACATGGCCGTGTTCCGCGCGGTGGAGAATAGGCGCTCCCTGGTGCGCGCCACGGCCTCGGGCCAGACCTGCGCCATAGACCCTAACGGCCGCGTCCTGGCTATGGCCGAGCCTTTCATAGAAACTCAGCTGAGCGTGGATGTTCCCCTCGTCGACGAGGCCAGCCTCTATACGGCCTATGGCGATTTCCTGGCCATATTCTTCGTGGCCGCCGCCGCCCTGGCCCTGGCTTTAGGCGCAGCCTTGGCCCTAGCGAGGAAGATGCGGAGGCCGCAAGCTTAGCGCCTACGGATAAGTTCTTGGACGCTCCCTCTCCCTACTGGCTCGCTGCTGGCATTCCGTCTTTTCGGGTACTATACTTGATCGATGGTCCGTACAGGGCGTCGCCGAAAGTCACCGGTTATCAAGCGCTTCTTTTTCGCGTCGCTTGGCTTCGGCCTGTTCATGGGAATGGTGTTTCCGTTCTACGCCCTGCTATTCGCTGAGTTCCCTTCCATGGCATCGCTGGCATTTTTCTCTGCGGGCTGCCTTGGCGCAGGCCTTACCGTGGGGCTGGTGTCGTTTGCAATCGGCAAGAAGCTGCTCCTTGACTGGATAGAACAGCGTTCCAGCGGCTTAGGAAGGCTGGGCGCCGAAGGCGCCATACTGGACCTGAAGGCCAGTCGCCAGCTCGGAGAGGTAAGCGACAACTTTACCAAATTCTTTACCGCGCTCGATGCCGAGCTCGCTCTGATACGGGACGGATCGACCCTTTCGTCCCAAGCCTTGAAGGAATTGGGTAAACGCTTCGCGGAGGTTTCTGATACCCTTGGGCGCTTAATGGCGGACTCCCGGGATGGCGACTCCGCGCTTGGAGAATTGAGCGCCAGGATTACCGAGGTTAGCGGCCGCGGCATCGAATTGGCCTCCAGGGGCAAGGACCTAGGCGCCCTGCTGATCGAGGATAAACAGCTGCTCGCGGAACTTTCAGCGAGCGGCCTGGAAATAGACCAGACGCAGAAATCCCTGTCCGAGAAAATCCGCCATGAGCATGGCAGGACCCTACAGCTTCTCGCCAGCGTGCAAAGGGGAGAGAGCGCCTTCGAGGCGCTGAGGAAACTGCAGGAGCGCATAGGCTCCGTCCTGGGCCTGCTGCTTGGCGCGGTGTCGACGATGGAGGAAATAACTGCCCGCTCTAATCTGCTCGCCATGAACGCGTCGATAGAGGCCGCGCATTCCGGGGGGCAGGGAAAGGGCTTCGCCGTGATAGCCGGGGAAATGCGCAAACAGGGCGACGAGATCGCCGGCCAAACCAAGAGCCTCAAGGCAAGCCTGGCGGCCATCGCAAGCGAGCTTTACGCGGGGGAGTCGTCGATCAAAGAGGCGGTAGAGGTATTCCAAGAGCTTAAATGCGGCACCGCGTCCAGCGGCGGAGCCCTGAGCGCCATGGATGAGCTTGGCGCGGTCTTCATCCACAATGGGGAAGCCCTCCAAAGCCGCGTCCGCAGCCTCTTGAAGACTTTCGGCACCCTGGAAAGCCTCACGGAAAGCCTTACTAACGCCGGGGCGAGCTTCTCGGGCCTGGGCAATAATAGCGAGACCGAACGCGCTAAGCAAACGCTCTATGGGATACTCCAGGATGTATCGGCCATGATACAGAGTCAGGCTACCCTGGTCCAAAGCGTCGAAAAGCTGGCATCTTCTATTTCTCAGGTCGATACCCTGGTCAATCAATTCAGCCTGCTCTGATACCGACCTTCATCAAACTTCGGGGCTGGGATGATGACCTGGCTGAGATCCATGGCCTGCCGCGCTGGGAAACGCCTTGTTCCTCGCTTGCGCTACGCGCTGCCCTCCCGCCCGAACGCCTTGAGCTCCGCCATGGTAGGCGGCTCGGCCCCCCTACGGGTGCATACGAGGGCGGCCGCGCGGTTGGCGAAGAGCAGGGCCTGTCCCAGTTCCGCCTCGCTCAGGGCGGCTATGGCCGCTTTGGACATCCTGCCGTTCATTTCTAGCCAGGCAAGGAAGGCGGCGTGGAAACTGTCGCCGGCGCCTATGGTGTCGGCCACTTTTACCAGAACGCCAGGGGCCTGTGCCCTGAAGCGCGCGCCGCCGGCCCGCGCGCCCAGGGCCAGGGCGCCATCGGCTCCCAGCGTGGTTACGAGCAGGCTCGCTCCGAAGGACAAGGCCCGATCGAACGCCGCTTCCCGGCTGAGCCCGGGGTAAAGGTAGTCGAGGTCGGCGCCGGATATCTTGATGACCGTGGCGGCCGAGAACCAGCGCTCCACGCGGCGTACATAGGCAGGGCGGTCGCTTATCATGACGGGGCGAACGTTGGGATCGAAGGAGACCACCCTTCGGCCGCTTTCCCTCATGACGAGGGCCTCTATGGTGGAGGCCGCCGGCTCCATGGTCATCGCTATGGAGCCGAAGAGGAGGCAGCGCGCGTCCTTAGGCAGTTCTTCAGGCAGGTCGGCAGGCAGTAGCGAGCGGTCGGCGCTGCCCTCGGTATAGAAGGCGTACTGGGGCTCCTCGCCTTCGGCCAGCTTGACGAAGGCCAGGGTGCTCGGCTGCCCTGAGCGGGCTATAAGGCCGGTGTCCACGCCGTTGGCCGCGAGCCTGGCCACGAGTGACTCGCCGAAGAAATCGCGGGATATGCGGCCCAAGAAGGCCACTGGCACGCCCAGCCTTCCCACGGCTACCGCCGAATTGTAGGGGCTGCCGCCTGGGCAGGGCCTATAGGCCTCGCCCCCCTCCGCGCCTTCGTGACGGAAAGGCACCATGTCTATCAACGCTTCTCCGCAGCACAGTATCATCGCGGCCTCCGCCTGAGTATGGGCTATGGGCATGATGATACGCCCTCATATCGCCGCGGGCAAGCCGCGATCATCGTTTTTCTTGAAAAATGTAATCGATTACATTATTTCCTTGACAGAATCCGCGGAC
>JBFZES010000071.1:0-11317 GCA_041306725.1 Spirochaetaceae bacterium
TGGGCCCTCCTGGACTTGAACCAGGGACCGACGGGTTATGAGTCCGCAGCTCTAACCAACTGAGCTAAGAGCCCTACAGTACGGCTGTTATTATCCATAATTGGAAAAAAAAGTCAATCGCGGGGCAAAAAAGGCCGATCATTCAGAATAAAGAAAGTTCTATTTATAAGAGCTTTTTGGCCCTTACGCGGATAGCGGAGGGCATGAGGAAGGATAGTCATGCGAAAGATCCCGGTCATTTCGAGCGACGAAAAGCTCAATAATGCCATACAGGTGCATTGCCAGAGTTTCGGTTCGGAATTCGTGCCCGTTTTTATGACCGAAAAAGACGAGATAACCGCCTTCCTTAAATACGAGTTGCCTGAGATAAAAATCATCAACTACTCGGACAGTGCCGTAGACCTGATCGGCATAACCGAAGAAATTCGCAAGGATCCATGGCTGTTCTACGGCGGCATAATCGCGTTGCATGACAATATGGACGAAAAGGCCCTTGAAGAGGCCATGCGTGACCAGAATGTCATAGCGGTTTTGCGTAAGCGCGACGTGGAACGCAATTTCCCGCGCCTTCTTCGCATCGTGCGGCAGAACAAGCAGATCCTGTTCCAGCGCGGCATACAGCAACATCTCATCAAGAACATAGCCGGCTCCTTCGTCATAGACAACGACCCGCTCGATATCACCACCTACTCCAACCTCGTCACCAATTACCTCTTCAACGCCAACCTTATCAACAAGGATACGCGAGAAAAGCTGCACGTGGCCCTGCTGGAGCTCCTGATCAACGCCATAGAGCACGGCAACTGCAAGATAAGCTATGACGAGAAGACGGCATGGCTCGAGGGCAACCGGGATATCATGGATCTGATCAGGGAGAAAAATACGGTGCCCGAGGTGCGGGCGCGCAAGGTTTATTTTACGTACACCATAAGCCCGGAACAGAGCCGCTTTATCATACGCGACGAGGGCGACGGCTTCGACTGGCGCGCTCGCATGGAGGTAAAGCGGGAGCAGCCCGAACTCCACGGCATGGGCATGAACATGGCCAAGCTCTATGTCGATAAGCTTAGCTATAACGAGCAGGGCAACGAAGTATCGTTCGAGGTCGAGCATCAGCGAAACGCCTCGAACATCATACCGGCCATCTTCGACCTCTCACAGGAAATGACTTTCCAGGACGGCCAGTACATCTGCTCTGAGGGCGAAGAGTCCGATTACCTGTACTATATCGTGTCAGGCACTCTTTACGTATATTCCAAGGGCAAGCTCGTATCGGCCCTCAGCCCCGACGATATGTTCATGGGCGAAATGAGCTTCCTGCTCTCGAATCGCCGCTCGGCCACGGTAGTGTCCAAGGGCACGAGCGTGCTTATCAGGATTTCCAAGCAGGATTTCGTCAACCTGATCAAGGACAGCCCCCACTACGGCATTTTCCTCGCGCGGCTTTTGGCCCAGCGCCTCGCGCGCCTCAACCTGCGCATGTCCCGCCTTAACACGGAGTACCTGAAGGTAAAAAAGGATCTCGAAGGCGCGGATACGAAGGCGTAATAGCCGCTTAATAGTTCTCGTGCATACGTATCTTGGTTACCTTGCCCGTAGTCCGCAGCGCGGTAAACAGAGCGTCAAGGTCGGCATTCACCGGCACCTTAACGAGCGCTGAAATTCTCGTCTGTTTTTTTTGGACGGAAAGCGAAGCGTCCATAGTCTGCACGTTTATGCCGAAGCCGGAAAGGGCCTTGCGTATGGCCTGCTTATCGAAGGCTGAGCCGTCGTACCAGAGCTGCAGGAGCTTGAGGCGCTCCGAGGGGAACCAGCGCTTTTCCAGCGGCTCAAGGAAGATAAGGACGACGAGCCCTAGGCCCAAGGCCGCCAAAGCGGCCTGCCACATGCCCGCGCCTATGGTCAGCCCTATGCCGGCCACGAACCATATAGTAGCGGCCGTGGTCACGCCCTTCATGTTGTTGCCGACCTTGATAAAGGCTCCCGCGCCGAGAAAGCCTATGCCGGACACCACCTGCGCCGCTATGCGCCCCGGATCGCCCTTGTCCCCCACTATGGTCTGAGGCAGCCATATGGATAAAAGCATGAGCAGGGTTGCGCCCAAGCCTATGATGATATGCGTACGCCAGCCCGCCGTCTGCCTGCGCATCTCGCGCTCAAGGCCGATAAGGCCGCAGGCGAAGAGGCTCAGGATGAGCCGCGCAGCAGCCGAATAAAAATCGATGTATCCCCCGCCTAACCAAGCATACAGCTGTTCCATAACACTATTCTAACGCTTCAGGCCCGCCCCGTCGAGATAGTTACGGTTCGCTTATAGCCGAAAAGCCCCCTTGCGGCCGCCTAATTCAGGCCGTATTCTGTGGGGGCGAAAGGATACGCCATGCATACCTGTCCACCAAGCCCCTTCCTGCGACGGTCCGCGCCTATGCTTGAAGCGGCCATACGGAGCCTCGCGAGCCGCTACGAGTACGTTTCCGTCCTTGGCACCGATTCCGTCGGCATGAATTACTCAGCCTCTCCCGGCGAGCTGCGCGCGGGCGACTCCGCCTGGATAGAGCGAGGCTTCGTGTTCCGCGCGCAGAAAGGCGGCATCATAGTCGAGCGGGCCTTCAACGGCTTGCCTCCCGGCGACGGTCTCGCCGCGACGGTAGCCGCCGCCCTCGACGCCCTCTTCGCCAGCGCGAGCCAGGCCACGCGCTACCCCGCCATACCCGACGATAAGCTGCGCGCGGAGCGTTTCGGCGCGGCGTATATCGAGCCATTCTCCGCCGACCCCGACCTCATACTCGCCAAGCTCGCCGCCGCGCGCGACGCCCTGCTGGCCGTATCGCCGGAAATCGTGTACGCCTCGGCCCGAGCCGAGTTCATGCAGGTGGCCAAGCTCTTCATATCCCCAGAGCGCCGGCTCGAGCAGGCCTTCTATTGGGCGCAGGGCTATCTCGTAGGCGTAGCCAAGCGCGGCGAGCTTACGAGGGAGGATTACCAGTCCTTCTCGGGCCTTAAAGGCGCGGAGCTTGCCGACGAACTCCTGCCCGCGGCGCCCGCGCTGGCCGACGAACTGCTTGGCTTATTGAGCGCCGGCTCGATCGAGCCCGGCGAATACGAGGTCATTATGGACCCCGACGTTACCGGCACCCTCGCGCACGAGGCCTTCGGCCACGGCGTGGAAACGGATATGTTCGTCAAGGGCAGGGCAAAGGCGCCTGAATACCTGGGCAAGAGCGTAGCCAGCCCCATCGTGCAGATGTTCGACGGCGCGGCGGCCGCGGAGCATTGCGGCTCGTATCTCTTCGACGACGAAGGCAGCCTGGCCAGGTCTACGCAGATCATCAAGGACGGCATACTCGTATCCGGCATATCCGACCTGCAGTCCGCCTTGCTCTTGGGCGGCGCGCCTACCGGCAACGGCCGCCGCCAGGCCTACGACCACAAGGCCTACGCGCGCATGACCAACACCTATATAGCGCCCGGTTCATCCCGCTATGAAGACATGCTGGCCAGCGTGAAGCATGGCTGGCTCCTGCAGAAGATGAATTCGGGGATGGAAGACCCCAAGAACTGGGGCATACAGCTCGTGGTGCTCGTAGGCAGGGAAATCGTGGACGGCGCGCTCAGCGGCCGCGTGGTAAGCCCGGTCGTATGCTCAGGCTACGTGCCCGACGTGCTGTCGCAAATCTCGATGATATCGGGCGATTTTGAGCTGTCTGGCTCCGGCTACTGCGGCAAAGGCTACAAGGAATTCGTCAAGGTATCCGCAGGCGGCCCCTATGTTAAGACAAGAATGAGGTTAGGCTGATGATAGACACGATACGCGCGGCCGTAGAGGCCGATGGGCGCGCCAGCGATTACCGTATCAGCCAGAGCGTCCGCCATGGCGTGGAATGGTATCTGGTAGGAGACCGCCTCGATACCGCCCGCTCGCTCGAGATAAGCACCTACTCGCTTACGCTCTATGTGGATAGCGGGCAAGGCGACGGGAAGACGCGAGGCGCGTACAGCCTCGCCATTCAGCCGAGCGCCGACGCGGCCGAGTTGCGATCGGCCATAGAGCGCGGCATACGGGCGGCCAAAGGCATAAAGAACGCCTGGTATCCCCTGCCCGACGCTGAAGCGTCGCGAGCCGCGCTCGCCATGCCGCCCAGTCCGTTCGCCGCGGCCGCTCCCGAGGAGGCCATGCCCGCGCTAAAAGCGGCCCTCTACGCCCGCGACGGCGAGGGCGGCTCGCGCATAAACTCGCTGGAGCTCTATTTAAGCCGCATCGACGAGCGTATCGTCAACTCGCGAGGCATAGACCGGCGATATTCCCGCTACAAGGGCAGCTGCGAGTACATCGTCAACGCCTCGTCGCCGGGCAAGGACGAAGTAGAGCTCTATGGCGAGCTTGAGTTCGCCGAGCCGGACCTGGAACGGCTCGGCGCGGCGCTCGGAGACAAGCTCAAGCAGGCGCGCGATCGCCTCGAGGCGACTCCCACCCCTGACTGCGCGGGGCTGCCCGTGCTCTTTAAGGCTGAGCTGGCCGAGAAAATATATTCGTATTGGTTCGAAGCCTGCCAGAACGCCGCCGCCTATCAGAAGACCGCCCCGTTCTCGCTCGGCGAGAGCGTCGGCGCCGAAGGCAAGGGCGGCGACCCTATATCGCTCAAGGCCCTGCCCTACCTGGCGGGCTCGCCTCGCTCCGCGCCCTATGACGCCGACGGCATGGCGCTCATGCCCGTGGACTGCATAAGGGCGGACAGGCTGGAGCGGCTCATTGGCCCCATGAAGTACGCGTACTACCTCAAGCAAAGCCCGACCGGCGCCTTGCCGCTATTCGAGCTCTCGGGCGGCGCGCATAGCGAGCGAGACCTAGCCGCTACGCCGCACCTGGAAGCAACGTCCTTCTCGGATTTTTTCGTGGACCCCACCACCGGGGATTTCGGCGGGGAGCTGCGCCTTGGCTACCTGTATCGCGATGGCATGCGCCGCCCGGTAAGCGGCGGTTCTATCACCGGCAACCTGGCGGAAAACCGAGGCGCTATTAAGCTATCCCGCGAGCTTGAGCTGCGGGCGAGCTGCCTCGCGCCTTCCGCCTGCCTGATACCGCTGGCCCGTATAGCCAGCGCCGGGTAAATCGGCCGCTCGGCCTCGGAAAGAAAAAGGCCGTCTAGGGCTTCTGCCCTGGACGGCCTATCTATAGATAACGCCTCGCGGCGCGATTACCCGTTTAGGCTACGTAGCCCAAGAGGGAGTCGGCCTTGCCGGGCACGGACAGGCGCTTAAGCGCGTTCTTTTCAATCTGGCGTATGCGCTCCTTGGTAAGGTGGAAGCGGTCGCCTATCTCTTTAAGGCTCATGGCGCGGCGGCCGTTAAGGCCGAAACGGTACTGCACTACCTCGCGCTCTTTCTCGGTAAGGGTCATGAGCACGGCGTTAATATCGTCTTTGAGGCCCTGGCTGATCACGTGCTCGTCAGGCGAGGTATAGTTCTGGTTTTCGATGAAGTCGCCGAGCACGCTCGAGTCGCGCTCATCGAACACGGGCGTCTCAAGGGATACGAGCTCCCTGGATACGTTGACGAGGTCGGCCACGTGAGCGGCGTCCATCTCCAGCATCTTGGCAATTTCTTGTATCTCGCCGTCTTCGGATAAGCCGCTGTTTACGTACTTGCGGGCCTTCTCTATCTGTACGAGCTCGTTGGCGCGATTCAACGGAAGGCGTATCATGCGGCTTTTTTCGCAAATAGCCTTTAATATGGCTTGGCGTATCCACCACACGGCGTAGCTTATAAAGTGATAGCCCTTGTCCACGTCATAGCGGTCTATGGCGTTCATAAGGCCAATATTGCCTTCGCTTATGAGGTCCGAAAGGGGCATGCCCTGGTTCTGATAGCGCTTAGCCACGTTTACCACGAAACGAAGATTGCTCTTGACCAGCATGTCCTTCGCGTACTTCTCGCCCTTAGCCGCGGCGCGCGCATAGCGATCCTCTTCCTCGCGGGTAAGAAGCGGAACCTTGTTTATTTCCTTGAGATATATAGAAAGTATGTTAGCGTCCTGGCTCGCATCGCCTCTCGCAACGGTAGTCCTTTTGGCTTTCATGCATTTCCTCCTGCTATATCTTTATATAAGCAAGGATCGTGCCAAAAACGCAGGGGTTGGAATAATAGTTTCTATTTATTAAGAAAAATAAGCCCATCCACTTGATAATCGCGAGTATATCCTTATATCAATTGCAATTATCCGTACAGAAACCGAAGCCCGCCGTAAGGGCGACACGCTGGCGAAGGACCGGCATTACGCTTATTCCTTCCATTCCTGCGCGTTTTAATCCTCTTAAGCGTCCACGTCAATTATATATAAATTTCACTATGTGTGGTTATGATACGAAAGAAGGCCGATGGGGCCGTCACTGTATTCTTTTGACACACTCTTTAAGCAGAAGACCTCAAACGGGTCGTTTTAACCCAATTTAGCGCTCGAAAGGCAGTTGCACGCGTCCGCAGCAGCGCTGAACGGGTAAGCCAGAGCCGCAGGGACAGCGATCCTGCGATGCGGAGGAAGATGCTCCCCTGAAATCGCCCGGCAGTACCCTGCAGCAAGTATCCTGGTTTTCCCGCAAGACGGGAAATTCCAGGCTAAAGGCCTTGTAGCTGTCCAGTTTCTCGGTACAGGAGAAGGAACTCATATCCCGCTCCTTAGCCAGCCGCAACCAGGCGTCCGCGATGATCTGAAGCACGGCGTCCATTTCCGTCTGATCGCGGAAGCGGCGGCCGGGCATGCCGGCAAGGTAGCGCCGTACCTGGATAGCGAAGAAAGCCTTATAGTCGTCATGCTCCGCGCAGGAGGATCGGGGCATGCCGTACTCATTGGATACTCTCTTATAGAGCGAGCGTATGCGGCCGCGCGGCGCCATCGCCTGAGCGCTTGCCAAGGCCTTTATGGCAAGGCCGTTTTTGCCAAGCTTTATTAGGGTCAGGGACAGCCAATATACGCGCTCAAGGAAGCGCTCGCGATCCTTAGGGTGCGCTTCGGCAAGAGCCGCGCGGAGCAGGGGCAAAGCCTTTACCGGATCATGGTTCGCCAAGGCCCTGCGGCCTTCTTCATAGTTCATGGCATCCCCGCCGCGTTTAGTAATCCTCATGCCCATAAATTACCTAAATTTTACGCGGCGAGCAAGTATTAGCTTAGCGCTATGCTTCATGGCTGAATAAGAGGACGATGCTGCGCGGCCGGAGCGAGTAATTCTTAAGGATAGGCGCTTCGGCCCCATGCGGCAAAAAGTCATCCGGCCCGGCCAGGGCCGTGTCCATGACCCTATACCAATGGCGATTGGGCGGCGCTTTGGCCAGCGTGAAGCCCTGTTCATGAGGGCTGGCATTGATCATGAGGAAGAAGTCGTTATCGTCGCGGTCGGCGATGATATCCGCATGGGAACCGTCTAAGCGGGCGGCTATAGCCCCATCCAGGCGCGCCCAGTCGGGCAGGCTCCCGTCCGGCGCGTACCAGGCTATGTCCGGCAATGCGTTGAAATTGGCATCCTTGCCCGTAAAAAACTCGGGCCGCCTGAAGGCGGGATGCGCGAGCCTAAAAGCCACGAGCTTGGACACGAATTCGGTAAAAGCTCCATTGCGCTCCGCCCATGCCCAATCATACCAGCTTATCTCGTTATTCTGGCAATAGGCATTATTATTGCCGCCCTGGGTGCGGCCGAATTCGTCGCCGCCGAGCATCATGGGGGTGCCTATGGCCAGGAGCAGGGTGGCCATCATGTTTTTGGCCATGCGCAGGCGCAGCTCCTCAACTGCAAGGTCGGGAGAAGGGCCTTCGCAGCCGAAATTGTAGCTGAAATTGCTGTTGTGGCCATCCTCGTTACGCTCGCCGTTAGCGTCGTTATGCTTGCCGTTGTAGCTCATAAGGTCGCGAAGCGTGAAGCCGTCATGGCTGGTGATGTAGTTGATAGAATGGAAGGGCTTGCGGCCGTCGCGCAAATAGAGGTCGCTCGAGCCGGTAAGGCGCGTGGCCAGGGCGGACACGCAATGCTCGTCGCCCCGCCAGAAACGCCTCGTATCGTCGCGGAAGCGGTCGTTCCACTCTGCCCAGCGTCCGCCGGGGAAGCCGCCCACCTGGTACGCGCCGCCCGCGTCCCAGGCCTCGGCTATGATCTTGGTCTGCCTTAGGATGGGATCCTCGGCTATCTGCTCGATAACCGGCGGATTCTCAAGCAGCCGGCCCTTCTGGTCGCGGCCGAGGATGGAGCCGAGGTCGAAGCGGAAGCCGTCCACGTGCATATCCACGACCCAATAGTGGAGGCAGTCAAGGATAAAATTGCGCACGACGGGATGATTGCAATTGAGCGTATTGCCGCAGCCCGAATAATTCTTATAGTAGCGGGGCTGCTCGTCGAGCATGTACCACACGGCGTTGTCCAAGCCCCTGAAGGACACGGTAGGGCCAAGCTCCGCCCCTTCGCCTGAATGATTGAACACCACGTCGAGGATGAGCTCTATGCCCGCCTTGTGGAGCTCGCGCACCATGGTCTTGAACTCGCTTACCTGCTGGCCCAGAGCGCCGCCCGAGGCGTAGAGGCCTTTGGGGGCGAAAAAGGCCAGGGTGCTATAGCCCCAGTATTGGGCTAGGCGCGCGCCGGTGGCCGGATTTACAAGCTGATTCTCGAACTCGTCGAATTCCTGGACGGGCAGGAGCTCAAGGCTCGTAATGCCGAGTTTCTTAAAGTAGGGGATTTTTTCGATGACGCCGAGGTAGCTGCCCGGATATTTTACCTTGGCGCTGGGATGCTTGGTGAGGCCGCGCACGTGGGTCTCGTATATGACGCAGTGCCTGAGCGGCAGGTTTAAGGGCCTGTCGCCCTGCCAGTCGAAGTCCTCGTCGTCGATGACGATGCACTTGGGCATTTGTGCCGCGTCATCCGCGCGCGAAAAGGAAAGATCGCCGCGCGGATCGGCCCGGTCATAAGCCTTGGCTGCGTCCACGTCCCATATGAAATTGCCGGTAAGCGCCTTGGCATAGGGGTCGAGCAGTATCTTATTCGGGTTAAAGCGGTGCCCCTGCTCGGGCATATAGGGGCCGTCGGCGCGCCAGGCGTAAAAGGCCCCGGCCTTGAGGCCGTCCACGTGTATGTGCCAAATATCCCCGGTGCGGTTCTGTATCGGGTCCAGGCGCCGGTCGAAATAGGCCTCGCCATCGTCGGGCTTGCGGTACAGGCACAGGCGCATAGAGCTGGCATTGCGCGAAAAGACGGCGAAATTCACCCCGTCGTGGGTTAGGCTAGCGCCGAAGGGCCTGGGGCTGCCTGACGACGCGCGGGGCGTGCTTTCCGGCATGGCTAGCTTTGCTTGAACACGATGACCGCGTTTTGGCCGCCGAAGCCCATCGAATTTTTTACCACCGCGCGCACGCGGGTATGCATGCCTTTATGCGGCACGTAATCGAGGTCGCAGTCGGGATCGGGCTCGTCGAGGTTGATGGTAGCCGGCACGTACTGGTCGCGTATGGCCAGGATAGAGGCAACGGCCTCTATGGCGCCGGCGGCTCCTATGCAATGGCCCGTCATGGATTTTATCGACGATATCTTGAGCTTGTAGGCATGCGCGCCAAAGGCGTGCTTAAGCGCCTTGGTCTCGATGGGGTCGTTCATGGGCGTAGACGTGCCATGCGCGCTTACGTAATCGATGTCTTCGGGCTTAAGGCCGGCGTCCGCCATGGCCAGGGTCATGGCGCGGGCCACGCCGAGGCCCTCGGGGTCGGGAGCCGTCAGATGATGGGCGTCGCAGGTGGTGCCGAATCCGGCCAGTTCGCAATAAATGGTAGCGCCGCGTGCCACGGCGCGCTCCCAGTCCTCAAGGACGAGCACGCCGGCGCCTTCGGCCATGACGAAGCCGTCGCGGCCCTTGTCAAAGGGGCGAGAGGCTTTTTCCGGCTCGTCGTTGCGGGTGGACAGGGCCTGTATCATGGAGAAGGCGCCTATGCCCAGCTTGGTTATGCAGGCCTCCGAGCCGCCGGCGAACACCACGTCGGCATGGCCGTCGCGTATCCAGCGCAGGCCGGTGCCGATGGCGTCGGTGCCGGCGGCGCAGGCGGTGACTATGCACTGGCAGGGGCCGCGCGCGCCTACGTTAAGCGCTATGTTGGCCGCGCCGAAATTCGCCAGGCTCTTCACGACGGTCATGGGCGGTATGCGCCCTGGGCCGCGCTCGCACATGCGCACGAAGGCCTCTTCTATGCTGGTGGAACCGCCCTGGCCGGTACCCAGGCATACGCCGGTCTTAAAGGGGTCAAGATCGGCCTTGGTAAGTTTCGCGTCTTCCATGGCCTCGAGGGCGGCGTAGATAGCGAACTGGCTGAAGCGGTCCATCTTGCGCGCTTCCTTGCCGTCCATGCGCTTTGAAGGGTCGAAATCCTTAACCTCGCCGGCTATCTTTACCGGCAGTTCGGAGGTGTCGACGCAGGTGATCGTAGCTATGCCGCTCCTGCCCGCCTGAACGCTTTCCCAGAAGCTGGCCACGTCGTTGCCTATAGGGCTCACGATGCCAAGGCCCGTTACGGCCACCCGTCGTTTTTCCATCTACATCCCCATTCCGCCGTCTATCTTGACGACCTCTCCCGTAACGTACGAAGCCATATCCGAGGCCAGGAAGAGCACGACCGAGGCTATCTCCTCAGGCTTGGCCGTGCGGCCGAGCGGTATCTGCGCCTTAAGCTTATCCCTGGCTTCCTCGGGTATTTTATCGGTCATGGCCGTATCGACGAAACCGGGCGCCACCGCGTTCACGCGCACGCCGCGGCTGCTTACCTCGCGCGCCAAGCTCTTGGTAAAGCCAATAAGCCCCGCCTTGCTGGCGGAATAGTTCGTCTGCCCGCCGTTACCCATGATGCCGACGACGCTCGATACGTTGACGATGCTGCCCGCGCGCCTTTTTATCATATGCCTGGCCACCGCCCGGCACAAGAGGAAAGCGCTCGTCAGGTTGGTGTCGATAACGGCGTTCCAGTCCTCCAATTGCATGCGGAACACGAGGCCGTCGCGGGTAACGCCCGCGTTATTGACGAGCACGTCGATGGGGCCGCGCGCGGTAGCCGCTTCTATGGCGGCCTCCACCGATTTCTCGTCGGCCACGTCGCAGGCCGTCCAGAGCACGCTTACGCCGTTCTGGGCGGCCAGCGCCTGAAGCTCGGTATGCTCGTCTGAGTTGCTGCGCGAGAGATACTCTACGCCCGAGCCCGCCTGGAGAAAAGCCTTGACTATGGCCAAGCCTATGCCCTTTGAGCCGCCGGTCACTATGCTTTGCTTGCCTTGCAAGAGCCTGTCGCTCATATTCGCTC
>JBFZES010000072.1:0-6019 GCA_041306725.1 Spirochaetaceae bacterium
AGTGGATACAGACCACGCCCGCTCGCTTAGTATTCAATGAGGCCGTGCCCATAGAAGTGCCCTATATCAATTACTCCATGGGCGAGAAGGATATACGCGCGCTCATCGAGTGGGTGTATAAGAACAAGGGCCCCTACATAACCGTGGTCATGCTCGACGCCATCAAGGACATGGGCTTTAAGTACGCCACCTTCTTCGGCGCCACCATAGGCATGGACGACATCATCATCCCGAAAGAAAAGTACGAGATGATCGAGGTGGCCAATAAGCAGGTAGACGGTATACAGAAGCAGTACCAGGCCGGCCACATTACCCAGGAAGAACGCTACAACCAGGTCGTCGAGGTATGGTCCAAGACCAATGAGGACGTTACCTCCGTGATGATGAAGACCCTGGAAAAAGACCGGGGCGGCTTCAACAACATCTATATGATGGCCAACTCGGGCGCTCGAGGCTCCAAGAACCAGATACGCCAGCTCGCGGGCATGCGCGGCCTTATGGCCAAGCCGGGCGGCGACATCATCGAGCTTCCCATACGCTCAAACTTCAAGGAAGGCCTGTCCGTAATCGAGTTCTTCATATCGACGAACGGCGCGCGCAAGGGCTTGGCTGATACCGCCCTTAAGACCGCCGACGCCGGCTACCTGACCAGGCGCCTAGTCGACATAGCCCAGGACGTGGTCATCAACGAAGACGACTGCGGCACCATAAACGGCGTTGCCCACGCGGCCATCAAGGACGGCGAGGAAATCGTCGAGGCCCTCCGCGAGCGCATCATAGGCCGCTATACCCTGGAGCGCATCAAGCACCCGATCACGGACGACGTTATCGTCGACGTGAACGAGGAGATCACCGAGGAAGTGGCCGCGCGCATAGACGCGGCCGGCATCGAAAGCGTCGTCATACGCACGGTGCTTACCTGCGAGGCCAAGCACGGCGTGTGCCGCAAGTGCTACGGCAGGAACCTGGCCACCGGCCGCACGGTGGAGATAGGCGAGGCGGTAGGCATCATAGCCGCCCAGTCCATCGGCCAGCCGGGTACCCAGCTTACCATGCGTACCTTCCACATAGGCGGCGCGGCTACCAAGGCTTCCGAGGAAAACCGCATATCGCTTAAGTACCCGGTATACATAACGGCCATCGAAGGCCTCTACGTAACCATACCGAACGGCCACATACTCTTTACCCGCACGGGCTTCCTCCTAGCCTGCACGGTATTCGGCCAGTGGCCTATCGAGAAGGGCGACAAGCTCCTCGTGGAAGACGGACGCCGCATACTCAAGGGCGACCAGCTCATCAAGCGCAAGGGCGGCGAAGTGGTCACGTCTTCCGACATATCCTACGCCAAGGTGCTCAAGGCTTCGGGCGACCACCCGGCGCAGCTCCTCATCATAGCCCAGGAAAATCGCATAGAGATACGAAACGGCTCCGAGCTGGGCATTAAGGTGGGCGACGTGGTGCCCGCCAACGGCTCGATCGCCACCTTCGACCCCTTCTCCGACCCCATCATATCCGAGTACGACGGCTACGTGCGCTACGAGGATATTATACCCGGCTCTACCCTTAAGGAAGAGATCAACGAGGACACGGGCAACGTCGAGAAGAAGATAGCGGAATTCGGCACCGAGCGCGACGCCAAGCAGCCGCGCGTGGTGATAACCGACGAAGCGGGCAACGAAATCTTCCAGTACCTCCTGCCAGGCGGCGCCTACCTCAACGTAGAGGACGGCGAGCAGGTAAAGGCGGGCAAGACCCTGGCCAAGACCCTCAAGGAAGGCGCAAGGGCCATGGATATCGTAGGCGGCCTTCCCCGCGTAGGCGAACTCTTCGAGGCGCGCAAGCCCAAGACCCCCACCGTGCTCGCCATGGTGGCCGGCAAGGTGTCCTTCAAGGGCATAGTCAAGGGCAAGCGCGTCATCATGATCATGGACTTGTTCGGCAAGGACTTTAAGCATCTCGTGCCCATGGGCCGCAGGCTCCTCGTGCGCGACGGCGACACCGTAGAGGCCGGCGATAAGCTCTGCGACGGCAACCCGAACACCCACGACATACTGTCCATAGCGGGCGAGCATTCCTGCCAGCGCTTCATCATGGACGAGATACAGCAGGTGTACCGCCTCCAGGGCGTAACCATCAACGACAAGCACATAGGCGTCATCGTGCGCCAGATGATGAAGAAGGTGGAGATCGTGGCCCCCGGCGATACCCGCTTCATCTATGGCCAGCAGATAGACAAGTATCGCTTCCATGAGGAAAATCGCAGGGTTATGGCGGCCGGCGGCCAGCCTTCAGTGGCGCGGCCTCTGCTTATGGGCATAACGCGGGCGTCGCTCAAGATCGACTCCTTCATATCGGCGGCCTCCTTCCAGGAGACCACGAAAGTGCTTACGGACGCCGCCATAGCGGGCGCCGTGGACCAGCTGCGCGGGCTCAAGGAGAACGTGGCCATAGGGCACCTCATACCCGCCGGCACGGGCATGAGGCAGTACAAGGGCCTTAAGATGTCGGATAACGAGCATGAGGATCTTGACGTCTTCGTGGCCGAGGTGCTTGAAAAGCGGAAGAAGGAACGCGAGATGGCGGCCCTGCCTTTCGGTGACGAGCAGCAGTACGCGGACGACACCGAGTTCGAGGAAGACACGGCGTTCGAGAACGACGAAGGCTTCTCGCCCGTGCCCGATGAGGAGATCGACGAAGTCTGATGCCTTGCCGACGGATTGACAAGCACCCGTACTAAATTCTATTGTATCCACTCGGCGCGCCATACCGGCGCGTCGATAAGATTTCTCGTGTACCGAAGAAACCGCCTGGCTATGCTGAAGCCGGGCAAACGATCAGGAGACGAAGGTTTAATGCCTACGATCAATCAACTTATCCGGATGGGGCGAAAGCAGTCCCACTGGAAGACCAAGAGCCCGGCGCTCGACGAGTGTCCGCAGAAACGCGGCGTATGTACCCGCGTCATGACGGTTACTCCCAAGAAGCCGAACTCGGCCCTCCGGAAGGTAGCGCGCGTGCGCCTATCCCACGGTATTGAAGTTACCGCATATATACCCGGTGTCGGTCACAACCTCCAGGAACACTCGGTGGTGCTTATACGCGGCGGACGCGTTAAGGATCTCCCGGGCGTTCGGTATCACATCGTTCGCGGAGCCAAGGATACCCTCGGCGTCGCTGACCGCAAGCAATCGCGCTCGAAATACGGCGCGAAGCGGCCGAAGGCTTAAGGAGGCGACAGGATGGGACGCAAGAAAAAGTCCGTCGATCGCGGCCACATGCCCGACGCGCGCTATAACAGCTTGACGATTACCAAGTTCATTTGCCGCATGATGTGGGAGGGCAAGAAGTCCACCTGTACGGCTATCATGTACGACGCCATGGCTAAGCTCCAGGAAAAGGCCGCCGTGCCCGCCCTTGACGCTTTTATGAAGGCCATGGAGAACGTGAAGCCTATGGTGGAAGTCAAATCCCGCCGCGTCGGCGGCGCAACCTACCAGGTGCCTATCGAGATCAGGGACACTCGTCGCGAAGCTCTCGCTATGCGCTGGATCGTTACCGCGGCCAGGAATCGCTCCGGCAAGTCCATGGCCGACCGCCTGGCCTCCGAGCTCGCGGACGCGTACAACAGCACGGGTACCGCGGTCAAGAAGCGCGAGGATACCCATCGCATGGCCGAGGCGAACAAAGCCTTTGCCCATTATCGCTGGTAGGCACTATGCGGCGGGTATGGCTCCCGCCGCCGCTCCCCTTGAATCGGGAAGCGAAAAAGCCATATAATGCGGAGAGCCGAGCTGAATGCCGGTCTCCCGTTCTGAAAACAAGGTAGGAGGATACGAATGGCTAAAGAGAAGTTCAATCGTAATAAAGTCCACATGAACGTGGGTACGATCGGCCACATTGACCATGGCAAGACGACCCTGAGCGCAGCTATAACCATGTACTGCGGCAGGAAGTTCGGCGACAAGATCATGAAGTACGACGAGATCGACAACGCGCCCGAAGAAAAGGCGCGCGGTATAACCATTAACACCAGGCACCTGGAGTATCAGTCCGTAAAGAGGCACTACGCCCACATAGACTGCCCCGGCCATGCCGACTATATCAAGAACATGATCACCGGAGCCGCCCAGATTGACGGTTCAATCCTGGTCGTGTCCGCTCCCGACTCCGTCATGCCCCAGACCCGCGAACACGTGCTCCTGGCCCGCCAGGTAGGCGTGCCCGCCATGGTGGTGTTCCTTAACAAGATCGACCTCCTTGACGATCCCGAGCTGGTAGAGCTCGTTGAGCAGGAAGTCCGCGACCTTCTCAATTTCTACGGCTTCCCCGGCGACGAAATCCCGATAATCAAGGGTTCCGCCTTCCAGGCCATGTCCGAGCCCGACAACGCCGAGGCCACTAAGTGCCTCCAGGACCTGTTGGACGCCATGGACAGCTACTTCCAGGATCCCGAGCGCGCCACCGACAAGCCCTTCCTCATGCCTATTGAGGACGTGTTCTCTATCTCCGGCCGCGGCACCGTGGTAACCGGCAAGATAGACCGCGGTATCGTGAAGGTGAACGAAGAAGTCGAGATCGTAGGCATAAAGCCCACCAAGAAGACCGTATGCACAGGCGTCGAGATGTTCAACAAGCTCCTCGACGAAGGCCAGGCCGGCGATAATATCGGCGCCCTGCTGCGCGGCATAGACAAGAAGGAAGTTGAGCGCGGCCAGGTGCTCGCCAAGCCCGGCACCATCACGCCCCACGCCAAGTTCAAGGGCCAGATCTACGTGTTGAGCAAGGAAGAAGGCGGACGCCACAGCCCGTTCTTCTCCGGCTACCGGCCCCAGTTCTACTTCCGCACCACCGATATTACCGGTTCCGTAACCCTCGCCGAGGGCAAGGAAATGGTAATGCCCGGCGACAATACCGAGATCCAGGTAGAGCTCATCTACCCCGTAGCCATGGAAAAAGGCCTTAAGTTCGCTATCCGCGAAGGCGGCCGCACCGTGGCTTCCGGCCAGGTTACCGAGATCATCGCGTAAGTTAGCCATGTCCTGACCTATCGGGCCGCCCCTCGGGGCGGCTCTTTTTTTTAGCTCCGCCTTCGCGGTTATCGTAAGGTATGATTTTTATGCGTCGCTAGCGCGACGCGTCGCTATCCGCGAAGGCGGCCGTACCGTGGCTTCCGGCCAGGTTACCGAGATCATCGCGTAAGCTAGCCTTGTCCTGACCTATCGGGCCGCCCTTCGGGGCGGCTCTTTTTTTTTGCTCGGCCTTCGCGCTTATCGAGAGGAAGCTCGAAAGGCCATGCGCTCGTAGCTCACGCTATGCGCCTTGTTTACATAGACTCCTAACGTGGCGCTAACACTTTCGCTTGCGCGGCCGCGATTAGAGGCCTACAATAATCCCTTGTCCGGCCGTAAGCGCGGACGTAAAAACAAGGAGGATCGAATATGAAGAACCGCGGTTTCTTAATCGTCGCTGCCCTAGTCATAGCGCTTGCGCTCGCGCTGAGCGCCTGCCAGCCTAAGGAAGTGGTGCCCGAAGGACCTGTCACCATAGAATTCTGGCACGCCATGACCGGCAAGAACGCCGAGAACGTACAGAAGCTTGCCGACCAGTTCAATGCAAGCCAGCAGAAATACGTTGTTTCGCCGGTGTATAAGGGCTCCTATAGCGATACCATGAACGCCGGCATCGCGGCGTTCCGCGCTAAACAGGCTCCCCATATCATCCAGGTATACGAGGTGGGCACGGCTACCATGATGTCCGCAAAGGGCGCGGTAAAGCCGGTGTACCAGCTTATGAAGGAATTCGGGCAGAAGTTTGACCCGAAGATATATATACCTACCATTACGAGCTATTACTCCACCGCGAAGGGCGAAATGCTGTCCCTGCCGTTCAATTCCTCCACCGCGGTCATGTACTATAATAAAGACGCGTTCCGCGCCGCCGGCCTCGACCCTGAGAAGCCGCCGGTAACCTGGCCCGAATTCTTCGAGATAGCCAAGAAGCTCAAGGCCTCCGGCATGGA
>JBFZES010000073.1:0-2716 GCA_041306725.1 Spirochaetaceae bacterium
CGTTCCGTCCTCGCGCCGCCTTAAGGAGACCAGCGATGCTCTCCAAGGCGGGCGCTAAGGCGGAGCGCGCCGCGCGCCCCTCCCTCCCTGTCTCTCTTCCGCCCCCTTTCGAAGCCCTTGCCTAAAGCGTCAATATTCGTTAAATTCCTGATAGTTCAATTTTTAACTTATCAGGAGGGCTACCCTGCCTACGGACAAAACCGGCTCCGAACGCCCCAAGGGCCCAGAGATCCCCGAACAGCGGCTGCTCGAACTGCTGCTTGAATTTATGCCGCTCTTTCATAAACACGTCATGCCCAGCTTCCACGTGGATATACGCTCGAGCATAGGGCTGTCGCGCAGCCAGGCCAAGGCGCTCATGATACTGAGGGACCGCGGCCCTTCCACAGCCACCGAGCTTGGCGCTTGCCTGGCCCTTACAAAAGCCAGCCTTACCGGCCTCGTGGACGAGCTGGAAGGCGCGGGCCTGCTCCATCGCGAACAGGATCCCTCAGACAGGAGAAAGGCCATGCTCCTTATAAGCGAACGGGGGCAGGCCAAGGCGCGCGAGGCCATGGATGAACTGCGGAACGCCCTTGCCGAAAAGACGGCCAGGCTTAACGCGGCCGAGCGCGAAAGCCTCGAAGCGGGCTTTAGTACCCTCATAGCGATTTTGCGCACACTCTAGGAGCATAGTATGGATAGAACAGAAGAACTGGGCAAAGCGCCCATAGGGAGCCTCTTGCTCCGCTTTTCCCTGCCGGCCATCGTGGGCATGATGGTAAACGCCATCTACAACGTCGTGGACCGCATTTTCATAGGCCAGGGCGTGGGTCCCCTCGGGCTGGCCGGCGCCACCGTGGCCTTTCCCCTCATGCTCATACTCATGGCCTTCGGCATGCTGGTGGGCATGGGCGGGTCGGCTTTGTTGTCGATACGCCTTGGCGAGAAGAAGGAAGCGGAGGCCGAGCACATCTTAGGCAACGCCGCCTTCCTGCTCGGCGCCATAGCGCTTACGCTTACTATCCTCGGCTTGAGCTTTCTCACGCCACTCTTGCGCCTCTTCGGCGCCAGCGACGCCATCCTGCCCTATGCCAAGGACTATACCTCCATCATTTTGATGGGTAGCATATTCCAGGCCCTGGGCTTTGGCATGAACAACTTCATACGCGGCGAGGGCAACCCCAAGGTAGCCATGGCCACCATGCTCATAGGCGCGCTCCTCAATATCATCTTAGACGCCATTTTTATCCTAGGCCTCGGCCTGGGCGTCGCGGGCGCCGCATGGGCCACGGTCATTTCCCAGGGCGTATCTGCGCTGTGGGTAATGTCTTATTATCTAGGCGGGAAAAGCCACCTAAAGCTGCGTTTGCGCAACCTTGCGCCTAAAAGCTCCATACTGCTGCCCATGCTGGCCATAGGCATGGCCCCATTCGCCATGCAGCTAGCCTCCTCCGCGCTCAACGGGCTTATGAACAACCAGTTGCAGCGATACGGCGGAGACTTAGCCGTATCGACTATGGGCATAATCTTCTCGGTTGTCACCTTTTTCCTCATGCCAATCTTCGGACTTAATCAAGGCGTGCAGCCTATCGTAGGCTATAATTACGGGGCCAAGAATTTTGGCAGGGTGCGCAAGGCCATGCTCCTGGCCATAGTCGCGGCGAGCAGCCTCGTCACGGGCGGCTGGCTGCTCATACAGCTCTTTCCCCGCGCCTTCGCGGGACTGTTCGCCGGATCTTCGCTGGAATTGCTTGAGCTTGGCAGCAAGGCTCTCCGTATCTATCTCCTTATGATGCCGCTCATAGGCTTTCAGATCGTGGCCGCCGGCTATTTCCAGGCATCGGGCAAGCCCAAGCAGGCCATGCTCTTGTCGCTATCCCGGCAGGTGTTGCTCCTCATACCGCTGATTATCGTATTGCCCCTGCGCTTCGGCCTTACGGGCCTCTGGATGGCCCCCCCGATAGCGGACCTCTTGGCAGCGACGCTTACCGCTATCTTTTTCTTTAAGGAACTGCGGGGCCTGGCGCGCGCCCAGCTTAGGCTGGATAACGCGGCCCTTGCCTAGATCTAGCGCATTACGCCGCGGCGGGCCGTATGGGTCTTGCCGCCGGTGGCCAATTCGGGGTACAACAGCCCGTCGGAGGATATTGCATGAAAGAAGCCTGTCCCTGCGGTTCCGGCCGCGCGTTTGACGCCTGCTGCGGCCCTATCATAAGCGGAGCGGCCAAGGCAGCCACGGCGGAAGCCCTGATGCGCAGCCGTTACAGCGCCTACGTTAAGCACGAGATAGGCTATATCATGGCGAGCTGCGTGAAAGACGAGAATATAGACGAAGGCGCTACCAAGGATTGGAGCGAGAGCGCCCAGTGGAAGGGCTTAAGCATAGTACGCGCCGAAAAGGGCGGCTCCGCCGATAAGGAAGGCCTGGTCGAATTCAAGGCCTCCTATGTCATGGACGGGCGCAACGAAGAGCACCACGAGCTTGCCCGCTTCGTTAAGAAGGACGATGCCTGGCTCTACGAATCGGGCGAGCTTAAGACCGCTACCGTTACCCGCGCGACGCCTAAAGTAGGCAGGAACGATCCCTGCCCCTGCGGCTCAGGCAAGAAATACAAACAGTGCTGCGGCAAGTAAGGCTACTCGCCAATTAGTGCCGTGTCTTGATTCCAATGCGCCGACCCTCTCCGTAGGGCCGGCTTTTTTATCGTCATGTTCCTTGCAGTTCTTCATCGGC
>JBFZES010000074.1:0-3652 GCA_041306725.1 Spirochaetaceae bacterium
CCTTACGGCTATGGGGCTTTGGGCTCCGCTTCCGCCTATACGCCCTGGCCAAGGCCCGAGCCGACCTTGGAGGAAGGGCAAAGCGCCGTAGCGCTCTATGCTGCCTGGCTTTCCGCTCGGCTTAGGAAGGACGGCTTAGAGGCGTCCCGCTTCGCCCTCTTGAGCGCGGCACCGGGCTTAAATCAATCGTTGGCCGCTCGCGCCGCCGCTCCGCACAAGGCCGCGCTTGAACTGAGCTTTGAACGCTATTGGCTGGAAGCCAGGGACGCCCTTGCCCTTGACCTGCGCGCCGATACCCTGCTGTGGCTGCGCGGCATGGGCCTGCGGCCCGCGCCGGACAGCCTGAGCCTTGAAGCCGCCATAACGCGCTGGCCCTCGCTCGCGTTGACGGCGGGCATAGAGCTCGCGCTTAAGGCAGAGGGTAAAAGCTACGCCCTGCCTTATGCCGCCATCGAAGCTTCCCTTCAGGCTTCCTTGCGCTCGGTGTTCGGCTCCGAACTCCCTTCCTACGTGTACCTGGAAGGCCGGGGCGGCGTTGCCGAGAGTTTTCATAGCAGCCCTGAGCATAGCGCGCTCGCTATACAAGCCATGGGCGAGGACCTGTACGCCCGCTATGCCCTTGGCATGGCTTGGTCGGTCGAAGCCTGGATGGAACCGTATCTGCGGCAGTCAGCGCGCATACGCGGGCTGGCGGGTCTTTTTGCCCGTACGGCGGCGGCGGCGCGTATAGCGGCGGAATCCTGGTACGCGGCCCTGTCGCCCCTATCCGATCAGGGGGCCCAGCCGTGAGGCCGCGAGCCGCCTTCGCGCGCGTGCTTGCCGTCATCTGTGCCGCCCTGGCCCTAATCGGCTGCTCGGGTTCAGGGGAAAACGCCGCGGCTAGCGGGGCAGAAGCTCAGCGGCATAGCACCGCCCCGCCCGGCATAGGCCTGCCGCTGATCGGCGCCGCTTTCGGTTTCTGGCCCAGCGACGCGGCGAGTTTCGGCGCGCCGTTTACGAGCATAGGCTACCTGGGGCAGGCGCCGCAGGCTTTCGGCGACGGGTCGTGGCTCAGCGGGCAAAGCCTGGCCACGCTCACGCCGGGCGGGCAATCCTTGGCCACGGAGCTTAGGAAAACGGAGCTTTTAGGAAGCGAGCGGGCATACGCCCTTACAGGCAGCCTTGCCGCCGCCTATCGGGGCGATACAGGGGCTTTGGCCGTGCTCGGCCGCGATGGCAGGCTCTCCTACAGCGGCGGGAATGGAGAGCCTGCGCATACGCAGTTCGCGGCGGCGGAAGATCTCTTGCCAGGCGCTTATATACTGATGCTCTCTAGCCGCTTTCTGGCTATCCAGGGACCTGACGGCGCGATAAGCGTGTATGCGCTGCCCGATATGAAGCTAAGCTGGCAATCCCAAGCCGCCAGGGGAAGCCTTGCCCTGACGGAAGAGTCGCTTATCTGCCTGTCGGCGGATGGCGCTCTCCGCATACGGTCTCTTGATACCGGCGCGCTTGCGCTGGAGCTTGCCTTAGGCTTAAAGCCCGGCCTCGTGGCACCCCTGTATGACGGCAAGCTGATCATTATCGCCGACGCGGAGGGCGGCGTACTGGCGCTCGACCCGCAAACCCAAAGCCTACAATGGCGCGTTACCGAGGACTACCCCGTGGAACAGCTCATAAGCGACGGCGCCTTAGTCTATGCTTTCGGATACCGGGACGCCGTCGGCATAGCTAAGGACCAGGGCAGGGTCATCGCCCGCGTTAGCCTGCCCGAGCGGGCCCTGCTTCCTCCGCAGCTCTTTGGCGCTATCATGGTATATATAGGCGTGGATGGCCTTGTGTACGCCAATGACCTGGGGGCATCGCGTGCCGCCGCCGGGTATAGCGCCGAGGAGGAACGCTTAGCGCCTGCTATACGCTTCCGCCTGGATAAGTACCTTGTGGACCACAGCATAGCCGAGCTGGCCGGACCCTTCCTGCCCTACGTCGATATGGCGCCGCACGACGGTATATTGCCGTTTACCGTCTTTGAGTATCTCGCGCCTGAACAATCAGGGGAGATGGTCCTTGAGCTCTTTGAGGGCGACGGGAAGGCCAGGCCCAAGGAGGGCATCGTGTCGGTCTTCGACGAGAGCGGCGAGGAGCTTAAGGCAAACGTGGACGAGTTTGGATCGCATCCCTCGCTCAACCACTGGTTCGACGCGGGCAAGCGCTATTACCTGGCCGTGGGCAGGAGGGCGCCTGGCCTGCCTCCGCTCTTCTTGCGCGTGCGTAAGCTTTAAGCGATTCCAGACCTAGCGAGCGCGGCCGACGCCTTAGCGCAGCTCGAGCGCGCGCAGAGGCTTTTCCGCCAGCCATGCCGCCTTATGTATGTGCCCGCCGCATACGCCAAGCGAGGCATAGAGCGCGCTTTCATGGAAGTCGGCGCTATAGTCGGCAAGGCAGTCTTCCGCGAACACTATGCCGTAGCCCCTATCCGAGCCGTCCCTGGCCGTCGTGTCGACGCACTGGCTCGTGGCCAGGCCGGTCATGACCAGGGCGCTCACGCCCTTTGATCGCAGCAGCGGGTCGAGGGCGCCGTCGGTGAAGCCCGAGTAGCCCGTTTTGCGTATGATCAGGTCGCCCGCGTCGGGCGCCACCGCGGGCTCTATATCGGCCATGGGCTCGTCGGCCAGGGGATAGGCGCCGGCATAGCCCGCGGCTTCCGCCTTCTTATGGAAGTCCCTGAAGAAGCGATGGAGGTCCGAGCGGTCCGGAGCCACGCCGCAGAGCCGCAGGTACACCACCGGCCAGGATAGCCGGCGGAAGGCTTCCTTGAGCGCGTTTATGCCGGGAACGAGGCGTTCTTGATAGCGCTCGGCTATATAGTCCATGGATCCGGGCCAGGCGCTCGACGAGTATGCGTAAAAGGAGGACTGGCTATCCAGGTAATAGCGCTGCAGGTCCACGACGAGCAGCGCCGCCTTGGCTTCGCGCTCCATGCGCCTATACTATGGTGCCGCTGGGTATAATCGCGTTCTTGGGTATGACGATTACGCCGTCGACTATGTAATAGTTGCCGAACTCGCCATCGCTGCGCGGCCGCTCGTCTATGCCTATGCGGCAGTTCGAGCCTAAGCGCGCGTTCTTGTCTATGATGGCGCCCTTGACTATGGAGCCGCTGCCTATGCCTATGTTCGGCCTTCCCGCCGCCTCATTGGCGAGCTTCTGCGCTTCGGTCTCGTAATAGTCGGCGCCCATGCACACCACGCCGTCAAGGCTCGCGCCGGTTTCTATGATCGTGCGTATGCCCACGATGGAATTGGAAATAGACGCGTTGGTAATGATGCAGCCATCCGCGCTTAGGGCCTTATTCAGGGTACAATAGTTGAGCTTGGAAGCCGGCAGGTTGCGACGGTGGGTGTATATGGGCATGTGCTCGTCGTAGAAATTGAACTCGGGGGCTATGTCGCAGAGATTGAGGTTGGCTTCGTAGAAGCTCCGTATCGTGCCTATGTCTTCCCAATAGCCGTCAAAGGTGTAGGCGTTTATCTTATGCTTAGCCAATATGCTCGGGATGACTTCCTTGCCGAAATCGTTTTCATCGCCATCCAGGGCCTCTTCCATGAGGGCGGCGTCAAAAATATAAATACCCATGGATGCCAGGAAATCCTTGCCGCCCGAGCGCCTGTCC
>JBFZES010000075.1:0-3348 GCA_041306725.1 Spirochaetaceae bacterium
GCTTACGATATAGCCGATCTGGCTTATGGAATGATACGCGAGCAGCCGCTTGGCATCCTTCTGCGAGAGCGCGATGATCACGCCGCCAAGGGCCGTTATCGCGCCCGCGTAGCCGAACAGCTCGGCGGCCGAGCCGCCGCCCGGTATGGCCAGCAAAAAGCGCGACAGCGCGAAGAGCGGCGTTTTTATCAGCACGCCGGAAAGGACGGCGGATACCGCATGGGGAGCCAAGGCATGGGCGTCCGGCAGCCAGCCGTACAGGGGCATGACCGCTACCCGCAACGCGACCGCGGCGCTTATGCAAGCCAGCGATACGACGGCGGGATAGCCCCCGCCGTCGGGCAGGGAGCTTAAGGCATCCGCTATGCGTCCATAGGAGAGGGAACCGGTAAGCCGATAGAGGCCATACACGCCTACGAGGAAAAACACCATGGCCGCCGCGCTTACCATGAGGTAGGAGAAGGCCGCCAGGAACGCGCCTGGCTTTTCCGAGCTCGTGACGAGGACGTAGGAAGCCATGCCGAGAACTTCCAAACAGACGAATAGATTGAACAGGTCCGTAGTCGCCACGGTGGCGGCTAAAGCGGAAGCCTGAATAAGGTATATCGCGGTAAAGGCCGGCCCCTTTGGCCCCGCGCCTAGGGCGTAGAGCCAAGCCATTCCGGCTATCGATAAGCCCAGCATATCGACCAGCCAGGTCAGGCCATCGAAGCGGAAGCTAATGCCGAGGAGCGGCGACCAGGATCCTATTACCGCCTGCACGCTCTGTCCCCGCAGCACGAGCGGCGTAAGGGCAGCTAAGGCAAGCCAGGGCAGGGCCAGGCCGACGAAGGCGCCTAGGTATTCGAACAGAGCGGCCCAAGCGCGTTTTTTAAAGAAAGCCTTGGCTAGGAGCGAAAGAGCCGCGCCGAGCAAGGGAAGGGCTACGGGCATAATGGCCCAATCGCTAGGGCTCATGATAGCGTCAGCCATGCCGCTCATCGAGCCTCTCCCGCAGCTCGTCTATATCGAGGCTTCCTGTAGCCTTGAAGAGCCGGTATGCCATAGCTAGGGCCAAAGCGCTTACGCATACGCCTATAACGATGGCCGTGAGCATGAGCGCCTGGGGAACGGGGTCGACGATATCGCGGACGCCTCGCTCGAGTATGGGCGCTGAGCTGCCGGCCTTCCCTCCTTCCATGATGAACAGGATAACGACGGCGGCGTTTAGTATGGAAAGGCCGAATACCTTCTTTACCAGGTTCCTTTTTCTTATCAGGCCCCACAGGCCAACCAAGAAAATAAGGCCTATGAGCACCCTATCGAACATGGTCGGCCTCCCCGAGCATAGCCACGCAGAGCAAGCCTATGCCCGCGCCGACTTTGAGCCCTATGACCGTATTGAGCGCAATGATGAACCCTAAGGGAGAGCTCCCTTCAAAGGGAGGGGCAAAGAAGCCGGTACCGCTCACAAGCCCTAAGAAGCCCCCAAGCATAAGGGCCGTAAAGCCGCTTGCCTCCAATTTCGCGAGCGTTGAAGGGCTGGATAGTCCGCCGCCTAGCCCGCCTTGGCTGCCCAAGGCTAAAAAAACTATGCCTGAAGCCACGACCACGCCGCCTTGGAAGCCGCCGCCTGGCGATACATGGCCAAAGAGCATGACGTAGAAGCCGAAGAGCAATACGACGGGCCCGAGCTTGCCGGCTACGACTTCTATGAGCTCCGTTCGGTTCTTGCGCGATCTTTTCTCGCCTGCCTTTTCGCCTTCGCCGATCGCTATCGCGCCGTTTTGTGCCGGAGGGGAATAGCCGTGGGCCAGGGTCGTGCCGGCCGCGGCTATCATGCCAATGGCGCCGCTTACGGCCACGAGCAGCACGATGGTCTCGCCAAGGGTATCATAAGCCCTATAGCCAAGGTAAATAGCGCTGACGAGGTTACGGGCGCCGGACTCTTCCAAACCCCGCAGCTCCAGATAGTCCGCCAACTCGCGCGGCCAGGGGCTATCCAAGGCTAGGAGCGGCCAGAGCATGGCCGCCGACAAGGCGATTGAGAGCAGTGCCGCCGCCAGTGGCGCCCTATCGGCCCGCCCTTTCACGACAGATCCTTGCGCTCGGTGGCTTTGATAGCCCATACGTACACGACCGTCGACACGCCAGCGCCTACCGCCGCCTCGGTTATGGCCACGTCCGGCGCCTTAAGGAGGTAAAACAACAGCGCGGAGAGGAGGCTAATAGCCGAAAGCGCGATGGTACCGAAGAGCAAATCCTTCGATTCCACCGCATACAGGCAGAGCGCGAGTATGCACACCAACAGCGCTTCGATCATCGCCGCTTCCGCCAAGGGCGGGGAGCTGGCCCTGCCCGCTCGGGATGCCAAGGGTCTATGCCGGAATTCCAGGCGAATTTAGCCACGATATGCCCTCCCGTGGGGCTGGAAATGAGGAAAAACATGATAATCACGACGAGGCGCGCCGCAATAGCCAAGGATGTGGCTAAAGCGAGGCAACCGATAAATATGGAGAATACCGCGGTCGTGCCGCAGAGCGACGAGGCCTGCAGGCGAGCGTACGGATCCGGAAAGCGGTAGAGCCCCACTATGCCGGCTATGCCGAAGACGGCGGCGGCGCTGAAGGCGATAGCGGCGATGACTTCTCCCACGATACCCATCAGTCCCCCTCTCCATCGGCCATGGCTTTATCCTTTAAGAATCTCGCTATGGCTAAGAGCCCTAAAAAGCCGAAGATATCATAGACCAGGGCTACGTCCAGATAGATGGCCCGCTCTTGACGCACGCCGCGCAGCGCCAAGAAGGCCAGAACGATGCCGGAAAGCACGTTCAGCGCCACCAGCCTGTCCGCCGCGCTCGGGCCCAATAAGATGCGTATGAGCGCGCCTATGGCGCAGGCGAGAAGGAACCATTGCATGGCGTCAAGCATGAACGCCCTCATGCCCATACCTTCCTTAGCCTGTCCTCTAACGTGCCTTTGACTATATCGCCGGCCGCGCGGGAATGCCGGGTGGTGGCTAGGAACCAATGCACGGTAAGGTGGTCGTCGTTAAGGTCGAGGGTAATGGTGCCCGGCGTAAAGGTAATGGAATTAGCCAGCACCATGCGCGCGAGGTCGGTCTTTAGGCGAGTACGGAAGTGCACGACGCGGGGATTGGCCTTGCCGCGGATAAGGGCGACGAGCATCCGGGCGCTGGAGAGGTACAGGCTGTATACCAAGAACGCCAGGAAGCCCAAGAGGAACAAAGGCCGCGGGAGGAAGGCGCGAAACGATGCCTCGTGCCGCGCTATGAATACCTCGTGGGTCATGGCGGCTATGGTTAAGGATCCTACAGCCCCCGTAAGCAGGAAAAACGCGTCAATGC
>JBFZES010000076.1:0-6596 GCA_041306725.1 Spirochaetaceae bacterium
CTTTACGAAGAAGAGCTACACCCTCACCGTGCAAAACCTTACGCCGGGAGGCTACGGTTCGCCGAACGGAAGCGTAAGCGTCGTATCGGGGGCGAACCGCGCCATTTCCGCCTATGCCTACGGCACCTATATCTTCGACGGCTGGGAAAAGGTAAGCGGAGCGGGCACGGTAAACTTCGGGAATAATGCGATAGCGGATACGACGGTGAACCTCGTGGGCGGCAGCGCGACGATACGGGCCAAGTTCCGCAAAGAAGTCCTTACCCTCAGCGAAGCGGGCACCCTAGCGCCGCCTGATACGAGCACCTACC
Organism: Spirochaetaceae bacterium; assembly: GCA_041306725.1. Classification (GTDB taxonomy): domain Bacteria; phylum Spirochaetota; class Spirochaetia; order Treponematales; family UBA12059; genus UBA5200. The sequence goes on from JBFZES010000076.1 coordinate 312, forward strand.
CCAATGGCATCGAAGACCTCTACCTGAGCGGCTCCAGCATGTTCGTCATAGGCGATTGGAACGCCGGCGACGGCGTTATCAGGAAGATAGACCTGAGCAATCCCCAAGCGCCAAGCAGCGGCAATAACGACTATAGGTATCTCACGGGCCTGGGCATAGTCCGAGGCCTCACGGGCAACGGCACGACCCTCATAGCCTCTACGGCGACTAATCTCTATTCGCTGGCCATAGCCGGCTTCTCGCCCAGTTCAACGCTGAGCTCATTCGCCTCGGCGGTGCCGGCGCTAGACGTGGAAGCGGGAGACGCCGACTATTTCTGGGCGCTACACGGCTCGAACGGCTATATAAATATGTACCGCTATTCCACTCGCACCCTCTACTCCAACATAGCGTCGCAAAGCAGCGGCTGGGGCTTCCAGTCCTTCGCGCTGGCGGCAGGAAGCCTTTTCGCCATAGAAGAGGATAATGGCGCTCACAGGATATCCGCCTATGACCTCTATAATCAGCCATCGACCTATTTCTCCCCTAATTCCTTCCACGCCCTGCACAACGGCTCCGATATGGACCCCGGCTCGGCAGGCGCCATAACGGTGCACCCGGACGGAGAACTGCTGGCGGTGCCCGTGATAGACGAGGGCGGCATAGCGCGCTTGCGTTTCTACGACACCACCGTCCCCAACGATGTCGATGGTAGCTATCAGGGCTCGGCCACGCTGTCGGGAGGCAACGTTAACGACGCGTTCTATAGCGATTATTACGTATACACCGCCGGCGTGAACGGCGGCTCGGCCTTCGTTTCGGTGGTGGACGCTAGTAGTCCTGCTTCGGCGACCGTAGCAAGGACGATTACCATTTCCGACTACAGCACGGCCCTTAAGGTACGCGAGAGGAATGGATACCTATACGTGTGGGTGGACGACGCTAAGAGCGGCACTAACCAAAAGGCGGTGCTAAAAATATACCAAATCAATAGAAACTAAACGGTACGAGAGCGGCAGGGTAAATTCCCCGTAAAGCCCTGCCGCCCTGAGCGCCACGGACTTGCCCCTGAAGGGCTTTTGCCGTACTATTGCAGCTCAGCCCCCGCTAGCGGGGCTCCGGCGCCCTGCGCAATCGGGATCGCCGCGGATAAAACCTTATTGGACGGTTTATGAAGAAGATCATCGCCGCGGCCCTGGCCGCATCACTTTTCGCCTTCTCCTGCGCCTCGTACAAAGGCCCCAGCGAGAGTTCCATGACCGAGCCTACCAAGGCCGACGCCAGCTACGCGTTCGGCGTGGCCGTAGGCGGCAGCCTCAAGGGCACCAACGTTGAGCTCGACTATCAACTGTTCCTGCAGGGCATCAAGGATGAGGTGGATAGCGGCAAGACCAAGCTCACCATGGATGAGGCGAACCAGATTATCCAATTGGCCATTTCCGGCGCTATGGCCAAGGCCGCCGAGGCCAACGTGGCCAAAGAAGCCGAGTTCCTGTCCTCAAACGCCAAGAAAGACGGCGTACAATCAACGGCCAGCGGCCTCCAGTACGAGGTGCTTAGCCAGGGCACCGGCCCCAAGCCCCAGGCCAGCGACGTCATCAAGGTAGAGTATGAGGGCAGCTTCCTCGACGGCGAGATCTTCGACAGCTCGGCCATGCACGGCGAGCCCGCGGTCTTCCCCCTGGACCAGGTCATAGCCGGCTGGACCGAAGGCATACAGCTCATGCCCGTCGGCTCCAAGTACAAGTTCTACATACCCTCCGCCCTAGCCTACGGCGCCGAAGGCGCCGGCGGCGTCATACCCCCCAGCAGCACCCTCATCTTCGTGGTGGAACTGCTGTCCATAGAGAGCGGCGAGTTCTAAAAACCAAGGCCAAACGAGCGGGCCGGCATTTGCCGGCCTTTTTTTTTACCGCTTGCGCATACGCCGAGGCAGGCCTATGCTTAAGGCATGGAAGAACTCGTCGATAAAAAGCCCTGGCGCGACAAGGCCGCGGCTATCATGACCTTCCGCTACCTGGCCCCTTCCGAACTGCAAACCCTGATGGACAAGGCCACGCTCTGCCGCTACGGCCCCGAAGAGCCCATCGTCGAAGAAGGCCGCGTCGACCCCTATTTCTACGGCATACTCGAAGGCACCGTAAGCGTGAGCGTGCGGGAGGGAGCCCCCTTGGGCGAATGCAAGGACGTGTACATGTGCGCCCTTGGCCCCGGCGACGTATTCGGCGAGGCCGGCATGTTCCTTAAGGTCAAGCGCACCGCCTCCGTAACCAGCGCCGACGCTTCCGTTGCGCTGCGGCTGCACCGCGAGGACGTAGGCGCCTTTATAAAGGCTTACCCGAGCGCGGGCAACAAGCTGCTGCTCGTCATCGTATACGGCCTACTGCGCAAGCTCAGGGCCGCTAACCAGGAACTTGCTTATGAGCGCAAGGCCGACCTTGACCAGGCCGACGTGGACAGCCTCCTTGCCGACATGATGGGGACTTGAGCGGCTAGGCAGGCATCCCGCTAGGCAAGCGCGCTACAGAGAGGGAGAGCCATGGATCTTGGACTTAAGGGCAAGCGCGCCCTCGTGTGCGGCGCGTCCAAAGGCTTAGGCTTCGCCACGGCCAGGCTCCTGGCCGCCGAAGGCGCTAAGGTGGTCATCAACGGGCGGGACAGGTCGAGGCTGGACGCCGCCGCGGCATCCATAGGGGCTTTCGCCATCGTCGCCGATCTTGGCAAGCAGAACGCCCCCAAAGAACTCGTAAGCCAGGCGGCCCAGGTACTCGGCGGCTTGGATTTGCTGGTATGCAACGCGGGCGGGCCTCCTCCCGGCGATTTTGAGAGCATTGGCGACGAGGCATGGCAGCGGGCCATAGACCTGTCGCTCCTGTCCGTGGCCAGGCTCATACGGGCCGCCTTGCCGCACTTGCGCGCGTCGAGCGCGGCCAGCGTGCTCTGCTTCGCCTCCTATTCGGTAAAGCAGCCCATACCCAAGCTTATCCTATCCAACGCCGTACGCGCTGCCACCGTGGGCCTTACGAAATCGCTGGCCCTTGAGCTGGGCCATGAGGGCATGCGCTTTAATTCCATACTGCCGGGCTGGACCGAGACGGAGCGGGTAACCGAACTCCTGGAGGCGCGCGCCGCGGCCAACAAAACGACCATGCAGGAAGAATTGGCGGCGCAGATGAGGGACTGCCCCTTGGGGCGCATGGCCCGGCCAGAGGAATTCGCGGCCGCGGCGGTATTCCTCCTCTCCCCCGCCGCGTCGTATATTACCGGCGTCGCGCTTAACGTCGACGGCGGCATGTACAAAGGCACGCTCTAACCCGTATCGCCTCAAGGAACAATCGATGGACGCAGCAACCATAGCCTTTCTCTGCCTGGCCGGCTTCATAGCCTCGGCCATAGACGCCATGGCCGGCGGCGGCGGCCTCATAAGCCTGCCTGCCATCATAGCCGCGGGCGTGCCGCCGCATATGGCGCTGGGCACCAATAAATTCGCCAATAGCGCCTCGTCCTTCACGAGCAGCCTCAAGTTCGCCCTCTCGGGCAAGGTAAACTACCGCCTGGCTCTCTGGCAGGTGCCCTGCACCGCCCTCGGCGCCGCGCTCGGGGTGCGCACGGTGCTGGCCCTCGACGAGCGCCTGCTCAACGGCCTCATCGTCGCCATGATATTCGCCGTAGCCCTCTACACGATATTAAAAAAGGACTTCGGCGCCGCCAACCGCTTTACCGCCCTAACGCCCGCGTCCATAGGCATGGGCATGGGCTTCGCCTTTGCCCTGGGCTTTTACGACGGCTTCTTCGGCCCGGGCACCGGCAGCTTCCTCATCTTCCTCTTCATAAGCGTGTACGGCTTCGACTTCACCATAGCGTCGGGGAACAGCAAGGTACTGAATTTCACGAGCAATATCGTGTCGCTGGCGCTCTTTGCCCTGGGCGGCAAGATCGTATACCTGGCGGCCGCGCCCATGGCCATAGCCATGATGGGGGGAGCCTGGGTTGGAGCCCATGTAGCCATAAAGAACGGCGCCAAGATCATCAAGCCCATCTTCATAGCCATTGCCGTGGCCCTTATAGCCAAATTGATATGGCAGGCGCTTAGCTAAGCCCGGGGGAAAAATCGTTTGTAACGGAGCCCTACGCTTGCATCTCGCAAGGCCCCTAGGCTAGGCTGGGGGCCTGGGAACTAAAGCGGTTTACGCTCGGCCTTCGCGGCGGGCCCCATCCACGGGGATGGAATCGCCGATTCGCCAGGCAAGGAGATGCCATGATCCACGTCGAGCGGCTGTGCAAGACCTTTAAGACCCCCAAGCGCTATCCGGGCTTTTCCGGCGCCATCAAGGGGCTCTTCAGCCGCGAATACCAATACACGAAGGCCGTCGACGATATATCGTTCCACGTAGCCCAGGGCGAGATAGTAGGCTACATAGGGGCGAACGGGGCGGGCAAGTCCACGACGATCAAGATGATGACCGGCATACTGACGCCGAGCTCAGGCAGCGTGCGCGTGGCGGGCATCGTGCCCTACGAGAAGCGCATGGAGAACGCCGCGCGCATAGGCGTGGTATTCGGCCAGCGCACCCAGCTCTGGTGGGACCTGCCGGTGCACGAAAGCCTTACCCTGCTCCGTGACCTCTACGGCGTAACGCCGGGCGACTACGCGGAGCGGCTCGCCTTCCTGGACGGCATACTGGACCTGGGAGAATTCATGATGAGCCCGGTGCGCACGCTCTCTTTAGGGCAGCGCATGCGCGCCGACCTGGCCGCGTCGCTGCTCCACCGCCCGGCGGTGCTCTACCTGGACGAGCCCACCATAGGCCTCGACGCCCTGGTAAAGGAGCGCGTGCGCGGCGCCATCAAGAAGCTCAACCGCGAGTACGGCACCACTATAGTGCTTACCACGCACGACCTTACCGACATCGAGGAGCTCTGCGACCGCATCATCGTCATAGACTCAGGCAAGAAGGTATACGACGGGAACCTGGCGGACCTGCGCGAACGCTACGGGCGCACCCGCACCATACGCGCCCATATAAGCGGCTTTGACGGCTTTGACGCCGCGCCGCTCACGGGCGCGCTGGCCAGGCTCGACCCGAGCTCCGCCCTAGCCAAAGGCAAGGACGAGCTTATCGTATCCTTCGATCGCTCCCAGGCGCGCATAGCCGCCGTGGTACAGGCCATGATGGTGTCCTGCGATATACTCGACTACACGGTGGAGGAGACGCCCATCGACGATATCGTGCGGCGCATATACAGCGAGGCGCGGGCCTCATGACCGAGACCGCCCGCTACCTCCGCTTTACCCGCAACTCCTTCGCGCGCATGCTTTCCTACCGCAGCAGCGTGCTCTTCTACGTGCTGGGCAGCCTTACGCAGACCCTCGTGCTCTACTACCTATGGAAGGCCGTATTCGAAGGCGGGGCTAAGGGCCGCCCCGTCATAAACGGCTTTAGCTTCCCCGAGATGGTGGCCTACCTGGTCATGACCGTGGCCGCGCAGGCCCTGGTATTCGGCAACGCCGACGAGGTCATTGCCGACGAGATTATGGACGGCTCTATAGCCATGAACCTGGCGCGCCCCATAGACTACCGCAAGCGCATTTTCTTCGACAATTTAGGCGTCATAGCCTACAACCTTGCGGTAACGGGCCTGCCCGCCGCGGCGATAGCGCTGGCCGTGCTGTCGGCCGCGGGCATAATGCCCGGCCTGGCGGCCCTCGCGCTGACGCTGCTGTCCTTGGGCATGGCCTTCCTCATGAATTTCTACTACCGCTTCTGCATAGGCCTCATGGCCATATTGACCACCAATATGTGGGGCTTTACCCGGCTGGAGGCGGTCGTCGCCGCCTTCCTCTCGGGAGCCCTCATACCCTTGAGCTTTTTTCCCCTCTGGGCCCGCGCCATCGCCCAGTACCTGCCCTTCGCCTCGCTCGTATACGCGCCGGCCATGCTGTTCCTCGGCAAGATGCGGGGGGCGGATCTCGTACGCGTGCTGGCCGTGCAGGCCTTCTGGCTCCTAGCCTTCCGCGCCTTGTCGGGCTACGCCTGGACGCGCCTGGTCCGGCGCCTTGCCGTGAATGGAGGCTGATAATGGCGCTTAACCTTCGGTGGCGCCTTCGGCGCAACCCTCGGCCTTACCTGCGGCTCTATTTCCGCTACCTGTCCCAGAACCTTAAGTCTCTCATGTCCTACCGCGCGGATTTTATCCTAGGCTTCCTGGGTTTCCTGGGCAATCAGCTCTTGGGCGTGGCCTTTATAGGCTTCGTGTTCGCCGCCGTGCCCAGCCTGGCCGGCTGGTCAGATCGGAAGAGCGTCG
>JBFZES010000077.1:0-3565 GCA_041306725.1 Spirochaetaceae bacterium
GCTTATCCGCGTTGGCGTAATTGGCGAGCGCGCTATGGAGCACCCGTATGGATTTCGCGCCGCTGTATGCCAGGAACTGCTCTACCTGATGGCTGCCTATGTCGGTGAGGATGCCCCCGTTCTCTTCGGGCTCGAAGAACCAGGCGGGGCGCTTATCCTTGTTGAGGCGATGCGGAGCCAGTATGGTAACGTGCACCACGCGGCCTATGGCGCCCCGCTCTATAAGCTGCCCGGCGAACACCGCGCCTTCCACGTGATGGCGTTCGCCGAAGTATATGGCGTACTTAAGGCCGGTCGCGGCGCAGGAAGCGCGAGCCTTCGCCAGTTCGTCCATCGTGAGCATGCCCGGCTTGTCGACGAAGTAGTGCTTGCCCCTGGCCATGGCCCGGAGGCCGAGCGCGGCGCGTTCGCAGGGCTTGACGGCGCTGGCCACGAGAAGGCAAGCCGGATCGGCCAGTATGGCCTCCTCGTCGGGCGCGGCCAGCGCCCGCGGATACTTTTGCAGGAATAAGGCGACCTTTGCCTCGTCCCTATCGTATACGCGGAGCAGGGTAGCGCCGGCCTCAAGGAGCCCGTTGCACATGGCGTATATATGGCCGTGATCGAGGCCTATAACGGAAAAACCGAATTCCCCCGGCTCGCAGCTAGGCTTGGCGCTAAGCTTAGACGTGGGGGCATAGTTCATGCCGTCGCTTTTATCCGTCACAGGGTTCCGCCTACGCTTATGCCGCCGTCAGGCAGGCTCATGCGGCTCGTCTTCTTCTCATGGAATTTCACCGCGTTGGCGAGTATGCCTTCCTTGGTATAGAAGGGATCCTTGGGCGAGAGGGGCAGGCGTACGGGCCTGCCCGTGAAGGCGCTCTGGTACGCGGCCATGATGAATTCCACGGTCCTGCGCCCCGCTTGGCCGTCTACGAGGGGCGCTCGGGCGTTCTCTATGGCCGAGAGCAGGTCCTCTACTTGGCCGCAATGGTCCGCGTACTTAGGCTCTGGTATCGAGGCGAAGAGCGCTTCCAGGCTCAGGCGCTTTTGATCGTCCGCCTCAGGGTAGCCGTTTCCAAGCTGGCGGCTTACCGCGATCTTATGCGGCAGCTCTATCGAGGCTTCCATGCCGTCTATGATGAAGGACTGTTCTTCGCCATGGTGCACGAGGGAGCTTATGAGGGTGGCCGGGGCGCCGCTCTTAAAGCGTATGCTGCTGATGGACAGATCCTCCACCTCGCTATTGTCGTGGCCGCGGTTATACAGGGTAGCGCTCACTTCCTCCGCCTCGCCCATAAACCAGAGCAGGAGGTCTATATGGTGCACGGCGTGTATGAAGGTGCAGCCGCCGCCTTCCTTTTCCCAGGTGCCGCGCCACCACAGCTCGTAGTAATTCGGTCCGCGCCACCACAGGGAGTTCGCCTGCGCGAAGAGTATCCTGCCCAAGGCCCCCGATTCCAGGAAGCGCTTGGTGCGCATGATATCGGGCTTAAAGCGGTTCTGCGCTATGATCGAGAGCGTGGCGCCGCCCCGCTCTGCCGCGTCGAGCATGCGGTCGCATTCCTCTAGGGTAGGAGCCATGGGCTTCTCGCAGAGCACGTGCTTGCCTGCGGAAAGGAAGTCTACGCTTACCGGCGCATGCAAGGCGGGAGGCAGGCAAATGGATACTGCATCGATATCGTCCCTGCCAAGGAGTTCATGGTAATCGGCCAGGGCGTCGCAGCTTAGGCCGAATTTTCCGGCCTTCTGCAGCGCCTTGGTCCGCTCCAGGTCCACCACGGCGCGTATGGCGCAGCGTTCGGGGAAGCGCAAGTAGGCCTCGATATGGAAATCCGCTATGTCGCCGGTGCCTATTATCGCTACCCCCAACATCACTTCCTCCCCACGTTCTTAAGCGCCTTGAAAAGGCCGGTCTGCGATATGATCATGAAGGCTATGACGATGAGGAATACTACGCATATGGGGCGGGCGAACATGGGGGCCAGGCTGCCGTCGGATATGATCAGGGCCCGGCGAAGGTTAGAATCCGCCATGGGGCCAAGTATAACGCCGAGTAAAAAGGGCGCTGAGGGGAAATCTATCTTGCGCAAGAGGAAGCCGATAAGGCCGAACACGAACATGATGCGCACGTCGAACATGTTGTGGTTGATCAGGAAGGCGCCTATGACGCAGAGCACATAAATGATAGGCATGAGTATCTTCTTGTTGACCCCGAGTATCTTTACCGTAAAGCGGGATAAGCCCATAGCAATTACCCACATTACCAGGGCCGCGAACAGCAAGTATATGCCTATCTGATAGACGAACTGCGGCGACTCGACGAGCAGAAGGGGTCCCGGCCTATAGCCGTGCATGAGGAAGGCGGCCAGGAGTACCGCCGCTGGGGCGGAACCCGGCACGGCCAGCGACATGACCGGTATGATGGCGCCGCCTATGCAGGCGTTGTTGCCCGCCTCCGCCGATACGACGCCGGTCATATTGCCCTTGCCGTAACTGTCGGGGTCCTTGCTCGCGGATTTGCTGGCCCAATAGGATAGCCAGCCGCCTACGTCCTCGCCCACGCCGGGTATGATGCCCACGCCCACGCCTATGAACGACGAGCGAACGATGGCCACGATATTCTTGCCTATGCGGGAGAATCCGTCGCGTATGCGGAAAGGGGTCATCTTGAGTATCTTCGCGTCTATTTGGGTAAACGACTGCAAAATTTCCGGAAAGCCGAAGAGGCCTATCATGACCGGTATGAGCTGTATGCCGCTCATGAGGTTGACGTTCCCGTAGGAGAAGCGCGGATAGGTATTCACCGAATCCATGCCTATCTGCGACACGATAAGGCCGAGCAGGCCGGCCATCCAGCCCTTGAGCACGTTGCCGTTGGAAGTAAGGCTGCCGCATATCATGGTGCCGAATACGGCCAAGAGGAAGAATTCCCAGGAAATGAACTCGAGGGCGAAGCTTGAAAGCAAAGGCGTAAGGGTAAGCACGCATACGACGCTTATGAGGGTGCCAAGGCTCGAGGCGGTGGTAGCCATAAATATGGCAAGGCCGCCCTCGCCCCTATTGGCTAAGGGAAAGCCATCCAAGGCCGTGGCGGCCGAGGCTGGCGTGCCCGGTATATTCAGGAGTATGGCGGATTGGCAGCCGCCGGATATGGATCCCACGTAGACGCCGATGAGCGATATGAGGGCGGCGTCCTTGGGAAAGCCGTAGCTAAGGCCGGTAAGCAGGGCTATGGCCATGGTGGCGCTCAGGCCGGGGAGCATGCCCATGATGAGCCCGGCTAAGGTGGCGAGCACCAGCACGAGCATATTAAGCGGCAGGAAGACCGAAGAAATCGCTTCCATCAAGTATTGAACAGCCATTGGATCTCTCCTGTGTATCAGGGAAGCGGTATGCCGAAGCCTACCTGGAAGAAGACGACGATGGCGCCCATAGTAAGCGCCGAAATGATGAGTATGCGCAGGGCCTTGGTCGACCTGAGGTAGAGCATGATCGCTACGAGAAATAACAGGGAAGCCAGCCAGAACGGCAGGAAGCGCAGGAAGAGGAAGGTGTAGACGAACATGATGAGCACGCCGCCAAG
>JBFZES010000078.1:0-12622 GCA_041306725.1 Spirochaetaceae bacterium
CGAAGAGCTGCCGGAAATACGAGAAGAAGGAGTCGGGCCTGTCCGACAGCGCCGCGAGCTGCTTGCGGCTACCCATGCCCGATATGCCTTCCTTCCCGTTTTTCAGCATGGGCTCGAGCACGCGGAGGGCGGCGGCGTCGAGGCCGAAATAGCGTTCCAGCCATTCCTGCTCAGCCGCGGAGGCCGCCGCTAAGGGAGCCGGCGCCGCGACTTCAAGGCCTGCCGCCGGATTCGCCTTTGCCGGGGAAAAGTCTTCAAGCCTCAGGCGCTTCGCGTTGAGCCAGGCGCGGTAGGGGCTTTGGCCTAAGGCTTGCGCCTTGGCCTCGCCATCGCCCCTCAGTGCGCCTGAGCCCAAATCCAGCACCAGCATCGTGCCCGGAGACAGCTTTCCCTTTTCAAGCGCGCTATCCGTGCCCAGGTCGAGGGCGCCCGCCTCGCTGGCCCCGATAAAGCGGCCATCGCGCGTGCGCATATAGCGGAAGGGGCGAAGGCCGTTCCTGTCCGACGCGGCGCCAAGGCGCAATCCATCCGTGAATACCATGGCGGCCGGCCCGTCCCAGCTCTCCATTACGGCGGAATGGTACTCGTAGAAGGCGCGCCGCCCATCGTCGGCCCCCGGCCCGAGCGACTCGGGCACCATCATCATGAAAGCGTGCTCGGGCGTCCTTCCGGACTGCACGAGCAGCTCGAACACATTGTCGAACATGGAACTGTCCGAGCCCCCGGCTTGGATAACCGGGAAGAGCTTATCGATTTCATCGCCGAAAAGGCCAGAACCCAGGGTTGCCTGCCTAGCCCTCATGGCGTTTACGTTCTTCTTAAGGGTATTGATCTCTCCATTATGGGCTATCATCCTAAAAGGCTGGGCAAGGGGCCAGGACGGAAAGGTATTCGTCGAATAGCGCTGGTGCACGATAGAGAACGGGCTCTTAAAGTCGGGCCGCCTCAAGTCCGGGTAGAAGGACGCGAACTGGGCCGCGACGAACATGCCCTTGTACACGATAGTACGGGACGACAGCGAAGGTATGGAGAAATCGTCGAGGGAGAAGCCGGCTATCTTCGCCTCGGACTCCAGGCGCTTGCGGAGCGAATACAGCGCGCGCTCGAAGCCCACGCCCCGCTCCGCGCCCGAAGGCTTGGCGAAGGCTGCCTGTACTATCCTTGGCAGGCTGGCGGCCCCGCGCGCGCCGAGGACCTGGGGAACGATGGGCACGTCCCGCCACGCGAGCACGGGCATAGCCTCCCGGGACGAGATATATTCGACGAGGCTCGTAGCCGTGCGGCTCGCGTCTATGGAGCGCGGCAGGAAAAACATGCCGATGGCATAGGGCAGCCCCTCGGCGGCTTCCGGCGTACCGCCGCCTGAGGGCAGGGAAGAGCCCAACTCGCGCTCGAAAAACTCGTAGGGTATGCGGCACAATAAGCCGGCGCCGTCACCGGTACGCCCGTCTCCCGACACCGCGCCGCGGTGCTCAAGCTTCTCGAGTACCGTTAAGCCGTCGCTTACGATGCTATGGTCATACAGGCCATCGAGCCTGGCTACGAGTCCGATGCCGCAGGCGTCCCTCTCGGACGCTTGGTCGTGTAGGCCGCAGGTGTAGTTCACTGACAACTCCGGGGAAGGGGATAGGGCGTTGGGCCGCGGAGACGGAAATGCCCGAACCTGGGCCTAGCGCTACGCCGTTCCCAAGCCCGGGCATCCGATGCAAAATTACAGTTTGAACAGCAGTTCCTCGTAGGTCGGCAAAGGCCAGCTTTTCTTGTCCACGATCTTTTCAGTAGCGTCCACCTTTAAGCGGAGAGCGCCCATCTGGGCAAAGACCTTATCGCGGTAAGCCTTAGCCTGGCTGAACGCGTCCGATAGCTCCTGCGCCTCGGCAAGCACGCGCTCGAGCTTCTCCGTCTCGTCGTATATATCGCCGGCAAGCTCGGCGACGCGCTTGGCGCGCTTCTCCAGGGCTGCCGTAGCCGCGCCTATGGACGCCAACGCGGCGGAGTCGCGGGCAAGGGCCGCGGCGAACGCGCTGGCAGCCGGGAAGATCATGCGCTTGGACATGTCCACCATGACGCCGGCTTCAATGTTTATCTGCTTGGAGTATTTTTCCAGGTAGATGTGGTAGCGGCTTTCCGATTCCGCCTTGGAAAGGACCTTGTGCGTCTCGAAGAGCTCTATGGTCTCCTTCTGTACCAGGATGGGCAGGGCATCGACCGAGGACCGTATATTCGGGAGCCCCCGCCTCTCGGCTTCCTTTACCCATTCCTCCGCGTAGCCGTTGCCGTTGAACACGGCCTTCCTATGCGCGCCATAGGATTCCTTTATGATGGCCTGAATAGCCGCGATCTTGTCCGAAGCCTTCTCGAGCTTCTCGGCGAATTCGGACAGGACCTGGGCTACGGCCGTGTTGAGGTAGGTGTTGGGCGTGGCTATGGACTGGGACGAGCCGACCATGCGGAATTCGAACTTATTGCCGGTAAAGGCGAAGGGGCTCGTGCGGTTGCGGTCGGATATATCGATGGGCAGGCTGGGCAGGGTCGTTACCCCCAGCTCGATCTTGTGGTACGCGCCTTTGGCGGATTGCGCCTTGCCGTCCGCTATGCTGTCCAGGATCTCGCTCAAGGGGCCGCCAAAGAATACGGATATGATAGCCGGGGGCGCTTCGTTCGCGCCAAGGCGGTGGTCGTTGCCGGCTATGGCCGTCGACGAGCGCAGGAGGAGGGAATAGCGGTCGACGGCTTCGACGATGGCGGTGATAAAGAGCAGGAAACGGGCGTTGGACTCGGGGTTCTCGCCCGGCTCGAGCAGGTTTATGCCGTCGTCGGTGGCCATGGACCAGTTGTTATGCTTGCCCGAGCCGTTAACGCCGGCAAAAGGCTTCTCGTGCAGGAGGGCTTCCATGCCATGGGCCTTGGCTACCTTCTTTATCGTCTCCATGACCAGCTGATTATGGTCGACGGCCACGTTCGTCGTGCCGAATATAGGCGCGAGCTCGAACTGGTTGGGCGCCACCTCGTTATGCTGGGTCTTGGCGGCCACGCCTACCTTCCACAGGTCGTAATTGAGCTCCCTCATGAAAGCCGCTACCCGGGTGTTGATGGCGCCGAAGTAATGGTCCTCCATTTCCTGGCCCTTGGCCGGCATGGAGCCGAAGACCGTGCGGCCGGTGAGCATGAGGTCGGGCCTCGCGTCGAAATAGGCCTTGTCCACGAGGAAGTATTCCTGTTCCGGGCCTACGGTGGTGATGACGCGCTTGGTGCTCTCGTTGCCGAGCGCGCGGAGCACGCGTATAGCCTGCCTGCCCAGCGCGTCCATGGACCTGAGAAGGGGTACCTTCTTGTCGAGGGCCTGGCCATAGTAGCTGAAGAACGCGGTCGGTATGCAGAGGGTCGTGCCGGTAGCGTCCTGCTTAAGGAAGGCGGGGCTCGTCACGTCCCAGGCCGTATAGCCGCGGGCTTCAAAAGTGGCGCGCAGCCCCCCCGAGGGGAAGCTGGAGGCGTCGGGCTCGCCCTTTATAAGCTCTTTTCCCGAGAACTCCATAAGCACTTTGCCGTCGCCCGTGGGGGCTATGAACGCGTCATGCTTCTCCGCGGTTAGCCCGGTGAGCGGATGGAACCAGTGGGTAAAATGGGTAGCGCCTTTTTGGATGGCCCAGGCCTTCATGGCTCCCGCCACGACGTCCGCCAACTCCAGGGGCAATTCCTTTTCTCCCGCCTGCACCAGAAGGAGTTCCTTATAGCTCGTCTTTGGCAGCCATTCCCTCATCACGGAATTGGAAAAGCTGTTCGTACCGTACACCTCGGTAAGGGCGGTCTTGGAATAATCGATAGAGGTCATGCAAGCTCCTTGTGGCACGTCAGGTATGTAGCTCTAGAAGCAATAAGCATGCCATTTCAGGAATCGCCGAAATATTAAACATATTTTATTGTATAATATAGACTTAAATGCAAAGCATGAAAGCTGGCTCTGAGCTTGGCTCGAGAGCCGATAAAATATGGATACATTTTTGTAGGGATATCGACAGGGTTCATACAAATATGTAGGGGCGAACCCTTAAGTTCGCCCCCATGAACAGGTATCAGCCTATCGCGTCGCTTCCCCTCGCCCCGCTCCGTATCCTGATACATTCTTCAAGCGGCACGATAAAAATCTTGCCGTCGCCTATATCGCCCGACCTTGCGCCTTTAACGATGGCATCGACGGTGCGTTCCACGAAATCGTCGTTGACGGCTATCTCGAGGCGCACCTTCTTAAGGAGGCTCACCTCTATATCGATACCGCGGTAACTCTCATGGTAACCCTCCTGCTGCCCGCAGCCCAGCGCGTTCGTTACCGATATCTTAAAGACCTCAGCCCGATACAGCTCCTGCTTAACTTCATTCAGCCTATGCGGCTGTATATACGCGATGATAAGTTTCAAAGTCGCCCTCCTTACATGTTGCTGAAGATTTGGAAGCCCGAATACGCCTCCGACTTATGCTCGCTGAGGTCCAGGCCAAGCAGCTCGTCCTTGGCCGATACGCGCAGCCCGACAAGGGCCTTTATCGCCATGAAGAGCGCGAGGCTAGTAAGGGCGGCCCAGGCCCCTACCGATACGACGCCGAGCGCCTGTATGCCGAGCTGCGCGAACCCGCCGCCATGCAAGAGCCCTAGGGCTACGCCATCGACCTGACCCCATATGCCCACGGCGAGGGTACCGAAGACCCCGTTTACCATATGCACCGACACGGCGCCTACCGGGTCGTCGATTTTAAGGACCTTGTCTATGAATTCCACCGAGCCGACGACCAGCGCGCCGGCTATGAGCCCTATGGCAACGCCCGCTCCGGGGCTGACGACCGCGCAGGGGGCCGTTATGGCGACGAGCCCGGCGAGCACGCCGTTCATGGTCATGGATGCGTCGGGTTTCTTGAACATGATCCACGATACGAGCATGGCGGACAGGGCTCCCGCGGACGCCGCCAGGGTGGTCGTAACGGCTACGCGGGCTATGTCAGTACTCATGCCCGAAAGGGTCGAGCCGGCGTTAAAGCCATACCAGCCGAACCACAGTATGAATACCCCAAGCGCCGCGAGGGGTATGTTGTGGCCAGGCATGGCCTTTACTATGGTGGAGCCGTTCTTTCCCACGTATTTGCCCACGCGGGGGCCGAGCGCGAAGGCCCCAACCAGGGCTGCCCAGCCTCCCACCGAGTGCACGACCGTGGAGCCCGCGAAGTCGTGAAAACCCTTGGCCGCGAGCCAGCCGCCGCCCCATATCCAGTGGCCGGACACCGGATAGATAAGGGCGGATATGAATACCGTATAGATCAGGTAGGATTTAAACTGGGTACGCTCGGCCATGGCTCCCGATACTATAGTCGCGGCCGTGGCCGCGAAAACGGCCTGGAAGAACCAGTCGCGGTAGTAGCTTACATCATCCATGGCACCGCGGAAAAAATCCGAAAACCCGACTAAGCCGCCGAGCCTGTCGCTTCCGTACATGAGGCCCCAGCCTATCATCCAGAAGACTATGGAGCCTAAGCAGAAGTCCATGAGATTCTTCATGATAATGTTCGTGGCGTTCTTGGCCCTGGTAAGGCCGGTCTCGACGAGGGCGAAGCCGGCTTGCATGAAGAATACGAGGGCGGCGGCTATGACGAGCCAGAGCATGTCGATGGCTTGCACGAGCTTCGCGGCGCTCGCTTCCTCGGCATGGGCGCATAGTCCGGCGCAGAGCAGCAGGAGTAGCATACACATCATTTTCTTCGGCACGATAGAATCCTCCTAAAAAAGGGTGCTTGCCCTTGCTTAAGCAGGATTCATGCCAAATTTCCGAGTCAAGAACTAATACTACCTTTCAGTACCAAGTAAGTTTATTTGCTACATGAAAGTACTAATTTAGATAGTTTTCTAATATCGACGAGTATTCAATGACTATTTTCATGGAACAATTCCATTTAACTACATTTAAGTAGCTATTTGTCCAATAGTTACATTTGCGTAGCTCTATAGAGCTTCCAGGGTATGGCATAATGATGAACGCGCAAGCCCATCTGACGTTCGCTTATACCCAGGCGGCGCGCGGCTCCGGCCATATTCCCCCCGCTTATCTTCAACGCCTCAACGATGAGTTCCTTCTCCAGGCGGGACAAGGCGGCGTCCAGGGTCGTCGTCGGGGCGGTATCGGTCGATAAGGCCGACTGGAGGCTCGGAGGCAGATGGTAGGAATGTATGACCATGTCCGTCGACAGTATGACCGCCCGCTCTATGCAGTTTTCCAGCTCGCGTACATTGCCCGGCCAGTGATAGCTCATGAGCAGGTCGAGGGCGGGGCTGGATATGCGCTTGATGGGCTTATCGTTCTTACGGGCATACCGCTCCGTGAAGTGGTCGGCGAGGAGGACGATATCGCTCTTTCGCTCGCGGAGGGGCGGTACCCGTATGGGAAACACGTTCAATCGGTAGTAGAGGTCTTCCCGGAAACGGCCCGCCGCTATCTCGTCCTCAAGCTTGCGGTTCGTCGCGGCTATGACGCGAACGTCCACCTTTATGGTAGCGCTGCCGCCCATACGCTCGATTTCCCTTTCCTGTATGACGCGCAAAAGCTTTACCTGTATGGCCGGCGATAATTCACCAATTTCGTCCAGGAACAGGGTCCCGCCGTCGGCTAGCTCGAAGCGGCCCTTCCGTAGGGCTTGGGCGCCCGTAAATGAGCCCTTCTCATGCCCGAACAGCTCGCTCTCAATGATGGATTCAGGCAGGGCGGAGCAGTTTACCTTGATGAGCGGGCCCGAGGATCGCCGCGACAGCGCATGCAGCTCCATAGCCACTAATTCCTTGCCCGTGCCGCTCTCTCCGTTTATGAGCACGGTGGCGTCGCTCGGCGCTACCTGCGTTACCATCTCGTAGACGGCCCGCATGGCGGCGCTCGTGCCTATGATATTGCCGGATTGGAGCTCAAGCTCGGGCAGCCGCGCCCCGCCTATGCGCGCCTGGTCGCCGCAGTCCGCCGCCGCCGCCCGCGCCCTCAGCTGGTCCTCCAGTATCAGCTCCCTGAGCTTGGCAGAATCCGCTATGAGCGAGGCGACGCGCCCCAGGATATCGAGGTCGGCGTTCATGGTTTCCTCGCCGGGCACCGGCCCAAGGAGGCGTTCCGCGCTCAGCGTGCCTATGACAAGGGAATCTGAGCGTATGGGCAGGCAATAGAAGGCTACGCCTTCTAGGTCGGCGGGAGCGCGAGAGCCGCTTCGATTAAGCAGGCGATCGTCCTTGGAAAGGTCGGGCACCCGTAAGGGCATGCCGGATTCGAATACCCGGCCTATAAGCCCCTCGCCGAGGCGATAGCGTCCCCGCTCCTTCTCCTCCTGGCTTAGGCCGTGCGCTTCCTCTATCTTAAGGACGCCGGCCGATCGGTCCAGGAGAGTAACCATGCCCCGGCTGAGCCCGGCGCGCCGTTCGAGTATGCCCAGTACCGGATCGAGGGCTTCTTTCAGTTCCACATGGGTGTCGAGGGTGCGCACTATATCGAAGAGCAGGTATAATTCTTCAAGTTCGCGCTGCTTATCTATCATACGCGAAGAATGCTACAAAAATGTAGGAATAATCAATAGGCCCGCTTAAGCAAAAGCCGGGTAAATCACCCGGCCCATAGGCGCACGCAGTTGCGCGTATCGTTTTTTGCCCGGTATAAGGCTTTATCCGCCCTGCCTACCGCTTCCAGTACGCCGGTATCATTATCGGCCTCAGAGGCTTCCGCCACGCCTATGCTCAGCGTCAGCACGGAAGCCGCGGCGGAATCCTCATGCGGTATGGCCAGGCCTTCGACGCCCAAGCGTATACGCTCGGCCACGATCATGGCCCCTGCGGCGTCAGTGCCTGGCAGCACGATCAGGAACTCCTCGCCTCCATAACGGCAGGCAAGGTCGCCCGGCCTTAGGAGCTCTCCCGCTATGAGGTCGGCCACGGCCCGCAGGCTCGCGTCCCCCGCCTGATGGCCGTAGCGGTCATTAAAGGCCTTAAAATAGTCTATGTCGCCAAGCAATACTGAGCTGGCATAGATCTGCTCGCCCCGCCGCTGCATACGGGATAGCCGGCGCAGCTCGTGACGGACATGGTCGTTGAAGCGGCGCCGGTTAGCCAGGCCGGTAAGCGGGTCTATAGACGCCAAGCGCTCTAATTCCTCGTTCGCGCCCTCGAGCTCCGCCCGCCGCCGCTCCTGCGCGGAAAGCAGGGTATCGATATGGTCGGCGAGCCTGCCTACCTCATCGCGCCTAGCCGCCGCGCTGCCCATAGCCAGCGGCTTAAAAGTAGAAGCGTCCCGCTCATACCCCTCTAAGTAGGCGGATATAGTCTCCAAGGGGCGCGCGGCTAGGAAGCCTATCACCCTATGCAGGATAAGCACGGCAATGAGGGCCGAGAGCACGCTCAAGGCCGACAGACGCGCTATCGATGCCGTCAAGAGCGGATCGAGCCGCCTCTCCCTTGCCATGGATAAGCTGCCTATAGGCTCGCCGGCCTTATCGCTGAGGGGCAGGAACAGGACGCGCTCCTTGCCCTCGTCGTAGTAGCTGGCGCCGAGCCCCGGCTCCCCAAGGCTAACGCCCGGGCCTTCCCTGAAGGGCCGCGCCTCGAGAGTGACGGCAAGCGCCAGGCCGGTCCGGCCATAGAATCTCTCGGCGAAAGCCCCGTCGAGGGCCCGCGCCATAATCACCCAGCCTACGGGAGGGGCGGAAAAATCGGTGTTCGTTATGGGGTAGGCGGCCACGATAATGAGGCTGCCTAAGCCCCGATCATAGGCCAGGAGAGGCTGGACTGCGGTAATCGACCTCAGCGGCTCTATGATCGCGCCGGCAAGGGTAGCGCTCGATGCCCTCGTCGCCTTGCCCCAGAGCACGCGCGCGTCGAGCCCGGCTATCGCCGCAAGGTCAATGCCTGATTCCTCGAACCAGCGCTCGGTAAAGGCCGCTTCGATGAAGCTCGGGTAGCCGCCTTCGGCATACAGCCGCGCGTCGTCCCAGGCGGCGAATTCCCGGGCCACGGATAGCAATTCCTGCTCTTCCGCGGCCAAGGCGGCGCGCGCGCCATCTAAATCTTCCTCGCTCAGGCG
This sequence comes from Spirochaetaceae bacterium, assembly GCA_041306725.1. Classification (GTDB taxonomy): domain Bacteria; phylum Spirochaetota; class Spirochaetia; order Treponematales; family UBA12059; genus UBA5200. The sequence goes on from JBFZES010000078.1 coordinate 9,084, forward strand.
ATGCTCGATCTCCTTGTACTCATGATAGGCGGCGAGGCTCGATATGGCTGCCTGGGCTAAACCCAGGGCAAGGAGGACGGCGGCGAGCGCATTGGCTATCCTGACATCGATCCGCGCGTCGCGGATCTTCTTGGCGGCCATAGCACTACTGTAATCCTTCTACGCCGCACTTGCTAGCGCCCGCCATAGTCGCGATACTCAAGCGTGTGCGTGTTCTATTCCTGATCGTATGGAGCGTAGTATGGGAGCTTCCTTTTACCTGCCGCTAGAAGGCCATAGTTATTTCGGCAAGAATTCCAACCAGGGTAACAAGCTGCCGCAATCCGTGCATATACGCCCGCGGCGGCCGCGCGCAGACCTTTGCGCCATAGCTACAAGGGAACTGGCCTTGCCCGACGCAGGCTATGCCTATGTACGCTCCGCGACCAGCGGCGCCGCGGGCAGCGATATGGGTGTGAACGAGCAGGGCGTGGCCATAGGCCTTGAAGCGACGTTTTCCAAATTCAACGCGGAGGCGGAAGGCCCGCGCGGCGCGGAATTCCTCGAGGCTGCCCTTATGGCCGCCTCGAGCGCGGAAGCGGCGAAGGACATCCTTATCGCCCTTACCGAGCGTTACGGCCAAGCCGGATCGGCACGGGGTCCGGGCGGGAGGCGAGCCAGCGCTTCCTACCTGATAAGCGGCTTCGATGGCGCGTATATCGTGGAAACGGCGGCAAAGCGCTGGGCATGGAAGGCCCTAGATGAAGGCGCGGCGTTTTCCGACGCCTATACCATGGACATTGACTACAAGCGCGTAGACGCTGCCACGCGGAAATCCATAGCGCTCGTCAATGAGCGTATGGCCTGCCTCGACGAGGCGGACGCAGGCAGGGTAGCCGACAAGGAATCCTGGAAATTCTACGCGGAGGATAAGCGCATGCTCCGCCTTGGCTCAGGCGACGCGTACAGGCGCGCCCTCGCCGGCCTGCTCGAAGCCGCGGCCGAGTCGGGCGGCAGGCAGTCGGCCTTCGCCCTGCTCCGCGTCCACGCGGCGCACGACCCTGAGCGGCCGCGGCGCCCCCGCGATATTTGCCTTCATGAGAGCGCGCTGAGAAGCACGGCGAGCGCGGCCTCCATGCTTATCGAGCGCAGACAGGGCGACGCCCGTTTCCTGTGCTGGTTCACCGGCGCGTCGTATCCCTGCGCCAACCTCTTTAAGCCCATACTCTTTGACGGGGGCTTTACGCCGCTGTGGACGGCGTACGACTACTTCGGGCCGGATACAAAAGGCGGCGAGCGCTATTGGAGGGAGAGGCTTGAAGCCAACCGCGCCCTGCGCCGCTCGCCCGCCAAGGCCGACGAAAGCGCCGCCGCCTTGGCCGCGGCTCAGGCGGCCCTGTCCGCGATAGTTGACGGGCTGCTCGGCGGGCCCGCGCCGTATACGGAGGGCGCTCTGGCTAAAGCCCGGGAACAGGCCTTGGCTATCGTGTCGAGCTGGGATATACGGCGATAAGCCCTCAGTCCGCCGGGTAGCTGAACCACACGACAGCGCCGCCCTCGTCGCGGCGCATGAGCTTGCCCCCCGCCTGTTCGGCCACGGCCGCCATGAGCGTAGAGCCCATGCCGGGCGTGGCCGCGGCGTTTGGACCCAGGCCCCTGCCGTCATCCCGAACCTCGACGAGAACGGAGCCTTCCAGCAATCGCATGCTTATGCGTACCGAAAGCCTTGAGTCCGGCGATTGCCTGGCGTGCTTGACCGCGTTCGCGCAGGCCTCGCTTACGAAGATTCCTATGGGCACGGCCTTTTCCACCTTGATAAAGAAGCCGTCGCCCTCTCCGCTTATGCTCACCCCATACTCGCCATAGGATTCGCCAAGCAGCGATGCCAGTCGCCCGGCGAATTCATCCGCCCGCAGGCTCGAAAGGCCTTCCGACGAATACAAAAGCTCATGTACCAAAGCCATGGAGCGTATCTTGTTTTTCAGGTCCTCGAGCCCGCCGTTCTCGGCGTTGAGCGACAGCAGGCTCACGATGATCTGAAGGTTATTCTTGACCCGGTGGTGAATTTCGCGCAGCAGGAGCTCTTTTTCCTTGAGCGCCTCGATAGCCTCAAGCTCCTTGGCGCTCTGCATGGAAAAGAGTTTACTGATCTGCTTCCTCGCGTAAAAGTAGAGGAGGAGCGATGTGGCGGCGACGAAGAACAGCCCTTTTATCGTCTGGAACAGTTCCAGCTGATAGTAGTCTTGCGCTATCCAGCCTAGAAACCTATCGGACAGGACGATCCACAGCATGGAGCTAAGGGCATAAAGCCCCGCGATGCGAAGCGAGGATAGGGCTATCTTGGCCTTCATGCCTGCCACTCCCATTCTCCGCAGCCGTTGAACGCGGCGAAGGCCTTAAGCTCGTACAAAAATGCCTCCTTATAGGCTTTCGGCAGCGAACGCGGGCCTTTTAACCGCCGCGTATCCGCGCCATAGCCAAGCTCGCAGCGCTTTATGATAAGGCGGCCGGCCTTTCTGTCGGCCTTGCAGTCTATGAGCCCAATAGGCCGTTCGTACAGGAATATAGGAAGGGAAAAATAGCCGAAGCGCCGCTTAGCCGCCGGCACATAGCATTCAAGGGTATAGTCGAGCTCGAGCAGCCGCAGCGAGCGCTTGCGGTCTATTATAAAGTTATCGAAGGGCGACAAAATACGGATAGCGCGGGCGCTAAGGCCCGCGACCGCATCCAGCGCAGCGTGGCCATCTGCCCCATAGGCGCTTCGCGACCAGCTTTCCATGGCCGCGTACGCTCTCGGGTCCGCCCAAGCGCGTTCGTCCTTGGCGCGTAGGCTTTCGGCGTCGCCCTGCTCGGGCCGTACGCGCGCCGGCCGCAAGGAGCCCTCTTCGCAGGCGCGCCCAAGCGCGTCCGCCAGGAGCTTTTTGCCGTCTTTGCGGTTATAGGCCAGGTCCCGCGCGCTAAAGACGCCCAGGGTTAAGGCGGCGCGCCGGACGTACCAGTCCGCCATATCCTCGTCGCCCGGGCAACGGGCGTCTATGCCTGCGGGCAATACCCGTTCGCTAAGGTCGTAGAGCTTCTGAAAGCCTGGACGCGCCTTCACCATGAGGCGGCCCGACTGGAACAGGAATTCCAAGGCCGCCTTAGCCGGCTTCCAGTCCCACCAGGGCCCGCGCGCTCCCTCGCTCTCAAAGTCCTGCGAGCGGAGCGGCCCTTCCGCCTTGATGCGGTCGAGCACCCATTCCACCATGCGCGCGTCGTGGGGGAACCACTCGTGCCCTTCTTCCGCTATGCGCCTCATGCGGGGCAGGCAATAGCGGTAATCCTCCATAGGCAGGTAGGCCGCCGCGTGGGCCCAGTATTCGAAGGCCAGCCGCGGCTCTCCCTGAAGCCCGTCGAGCACCGCTGGCGCGTACGAGGCCACGCGGCTCCACAGCACATGATGGTGGGCCCTCTCCACGACGGATATGGTATCTATCTGGGCGTAGCCGAGGCGGGACAGGGCTTGTGCCGCCTGAATAGCCGCCGAATCGGCCGCCTGAAAAGACGCCGGATGGGTCGGC
>JBFZES010000079.1:0-3260 GCA_041306725.1 Spirochaetaceae bacterium
GCCAGCCCTAAGAGTATCTCTATGGGTATGGCTATAAATATGAAGCCGAGCTGAAGCCTAAGGCTATTCCAGAATTCCTTATCCTGCACAAGGTCCACATAGTTCTTTCCCCCTATGAAGGTCCTCGCGCCTCCCCCGGCCGAAAGGGGCCAGTCGAAGAGCGATACGACGAAGGAAAATACTATGGGAAAAATTAAAACGGCGAATACTATCAGGAGCGCCGGCAGCAAAAAAGGAACGGGGGACCCGTGGCCCCCCGCCCCTTTCAAGGCGACTCTCCCCTTTTGGCTAGTAGCCAGCCTTCTTGAGAATATCATTGGTTTCCTTGATGATGTTCTGGACCGCGTCCTTAGTAGGCATGGCGCCGGTTATGCCCATAACCCAGTACTTCTTGACCACGTCCTGTACCTGGCCGATTTCCTTGAAGCGCGGCCTGGAGGCGGCTACCTTCATAGATTCGGCTAGGGCGGGCAGCCAGGGTTTGGCGGCCGAATAGGCGGGATTCATAAGGGTCTCGGTGCGGGCCGGTATGGTGTTGGCCTGCACGAGCTTGTCGGCTATGGCCTTGCTAGACCACCAGTAAATGAACTCAGCCGCGGCATCCTGATTCTTGGAAGCCTTGGGAATGGAGATAGCCCAAGCGCCGGTAACGGCGGCCTGGCCGCGGGGGCCGGCGGGAGGCGCGGAGTACGCGATCTTGCCGGCTACCAGGGACTTGGCGGGGTCTTCATACGCCGCTATCTGGGCGGGCCATATGAACATAGAGAATACGCCCTTGGGGTCAGCGGCGAAGGCGGCCTGGCGTTCCACGTGGGCCATGGTCTCTGCGCCCTTGGGCGAAATGACCATCAGTTTCTTGTAGAATTCCATACCCTCTATGGCCTTGGCCTCGTCGAGCACGACCTTAAAGGTGCCGCCGGTAAAGTCGATAAACTTGGTGCCATAGGATTCCCACATGAACACGGCCTCGGAAAGCACGCCGGCGGGGCCGCCGTTGAAGGGGCCGAAACCGGAGGCTATGCCGTTTTCATGGAAATAGGTGCCCATTTCAAGCAATTCTTTGAAAGTCTTAGGCACGCCCAGATCGTAACCGTACTTAGCCTTAAACTGGGCCTTGTAGGTGGGGTTCTCGATAAGGTCCTTGCGGGTCATCCACACGTAGAGGTTGCCGTTAATGGGAACGCCAAGCTGCACGCCGTTCCAGGTACCTATGCTGTACATCTTGGGCGTTATGGATTTGGGATCGGTCTTGGGATACACGGCGCCCTTGCCCCACTGGTCAAAGGGGAGCAACAGGGAGGCGAATACCGGGACATTGCCCTCGTCTATGCCTACCACATCGTAATCGGTGCTGGTATCGGTCACGGAAATAGCGGTCTTGGTGAGTACCTGCGGCGGCTGCAGCATCTCGATATTGACCGTTATGTTGGTGGCCGCGGTAAACTCAGGCAGCATTTCGAGGAGGGCCTTGGGATAGGGATCGTCCCAAAGGAGAACGTTGATGGTCCTTGGCGGCATCGCGGCCGCGGCGGGGCTTGCCTCTTTAGTGCCCGTGGCGAATACCGCCATGGTCGAGACAGCCAGCAAAACGATGACGAAGAGCATGAACTTTGACTTCATCGTATACTTCCTTCCAAAGAAATAGGATTGCGGAAGCCTACAGCATTCCGTTCGCCTTAAGTCCCTGGTGCAGTGACGCCCAAGGCTGTTCGGCGCATTAGTTACTTAGTGAAAATAATACCGTACAATTGGAAGCTGTCAACAAAAAACGTACTAAGAAAGTGGGCATACTCCATATCATCCATCATGAAGGCGCTTCACGCAAGCATTTTTGCGTATAGAAGCTGCGGACGCTAGCCTGAGACTATGAAAAGAGCCAAATCGCAAGCGGGCGCATGTTTAGGGCCGAACGAAAGCGGCCTGCCCCATTCCAGGCCGCCGGGCTGCGGAATTGCAGCCCGGTGCCGCCATAGAGCATCCTAACCATGACCATGCCCAGCTCCTCCGACTCTTTTCCTAAGCCGTACTCCTTGAGCATGGCCGCGAAGGCCCAGGCTGAGCCCACGAGCACCTCATTCACCTGCAGCTCTTCGCCGCCATCCCGGCCATAGCATTTCCGGTCAGGCTCGGCTACGAGCAGAGGGCCGTACGCTCCCCGCTCGAATTCCTTGAAATTATAGCGGTATATGCTTAGCAGATGGGCGCGCACGCGATCCAAGGGCACGAGGTCCCCGAGTCCCGCCTTCCTCGCGAGGAACACGCCGAGCAGAGAATCAGTCATCGCCGCATCGCTATACTTGCCTTCGTCGTTGGTCTTGAAGTAGCGGCCATTCCAGAGGGTTTCGAGGCTCGCTTGGGCCTTGCTCAGTAAAAGCCTGTAGGCCTTCGCCGCGCCGGGCTCGAAGCTCTCGGCGAGGGCTGCCATGACCGCCCACGCGCCTATGCAAAGGCCGCAGGCGTAGGAGGAGAGCCCGCGCATGTCGAGGTTGTCCCAGGTGCTGTCGCCGAAATCTTCATGCTTAGGAACCCCGAGCCCATAGCTATCCTGGCCTAGGGTAAAATCGGCGATTATCTTGAGGCGGCGATACTCGCTTTCGGACGGCTCTTTCCCGATTATGGCGCGGTGCAGGTAAAAAGCCACGATGAACGCCGGGTTATGGTCCTTCCAAAGATTGGGGTCGTCGCGGTGCGCGTAGCCATTGAGGAGTACCCAGGGATCCTCGGCGGGGCTGCCCAAGTCGTGGGGCAGCTTGCCGTAGAGCAGATTATCGGACAGGGCCCCCGTGCGGTATATCATATTCAGCCGCTCCTGGCGCAGAGGAGCGCTGGCGAGAAAGTCGGCGAAGACATTCTCGGCGAGCAGGGGCCAATTCCTGCTGAGCGCGACGAAGGCGTATACCCACAGGTCCAGGGTATTATAGTAGTAGTAGCCGGTGTCAAAGCCTTCAAGCAGGCCGAAATGCCAGCCGCCGCCCAGCGCGGTCGCTCCGCTTCCCTGCCCTTCCGCCGGCCCGGCAAGCCAGGCGCTCCCTCCGGCGGCCACGAAGAAAAGCTCGTTTATCCGCGCGCCCCGCAGCGCCCGGGGGAGCCCTTCATCCCGCGAAAGCTCCGCCTTATGCCAGTCGTCGATAGCCTTAAGCCACGCCGCGTTGGAACTGAGCCCATACTCGGCAAGGGCCAGGCTCCGGCCGCAGTCGCTGCCCCAGCGTTCGGTATACGCCTTGCGCCAGCTCCGTCCCATGCCGAACGCGGCAAAGGGC
>JBFZES010000080.1:0-11494 GCA_041306725.1 Spirochaetaceae bacterium
GCCCTTGAAGGAAGGGCTCTAGCTCTGCTAGTATCAGCCCGTGGAGGCAGCCATGTATACGGTTCGGGTAGAGGCGGGCTTTTCCGCCGCCCATTACTTAACGGAGTACCACGGCAAGTGCGAACGGCTCCATGGGCACAACTACCGCCTGCGGGCCTTCGCCAGGGGCGATAGCCTGGACAAGGCCGGCATGCTCGTCGATTTCGGCATTCTCAAGGGCTGCCTTCGCTCCGTAGCCGACCGGCTTGACCATAGCAACCTCAACGAGCTGGCTGAACTGGAAAACTCCCCGAGCGCCGAGCGTATAGCCCGCTATATCTTCGGCGAGATGCTCCGTATGGAACCGGGCCTTCCGCTATGCGCCGTAGAGGTGTTCGAAACCGATACCAGCATGGCCCGCTATGAGCCCTAAAGAGGAAACGGCGCCGGACGACTATATCCGCCGACAGTTCATACCCTATCTGGGCAACAAGCGCGCGCTCCTGCCGCGCCTGGCGCCGCTATTTGCCGAGCTTGCCGATGAACTCACCGGTATGCGGCATGCCGCGGGGAGCCGCTTCGAGCATAAGCGCCTGCGCTTTCTTGATCCCTTCGCGGGCACGGGCGCCGTATCGCGGCTCGCCCGCAGCCTAAGCTTTGACGTGCAGGCCAATGACTGGGAGCCCTATAGCGAGGCCGTGAACCGTTGTTGGCTGACGCTTGGCCGCGACGGGCTCTATGGGGCCTTCGGCGGCCTTCAAGGCCTGCGCGATGCCTTTAGCCAGTGGAACGATCTGCATCCGGCATCGCCTGGCTACCGCGGCGCCGATTATGGCGAGCCCTATATAGCCCGCTACTATGCCCCGAAAAACACGGCGAGCCCTGACTTGGGGCGGGAGCGCCTGTTCTACACGGCCGAGAACGCGCGCTTCATAGATTCGGTACGCAACCGCATAGAGGACGAGTATCCCTTCGGGCGCGACGATCCCGACAGCCCCGCCGGCTATAGGCGTAGCGCGCTGCTCGGCGCCCTGCTCTTGGAAGCGGCGGTGCATACGAACACCTCGGGCGTGTTCAAGGCGTATCACCGCGGCTTCGGGGGCCATAGCGGCGACGCCCTCAAACGCATCATGTCGCGCATGGAACTGGAGCCGCCCCTAGTGCCAGAAGCCCCGCCGGCCCGCGTAAGCCGCATGGACGCCGCGGCCTTCGCGCGGGGCAGGAGCGCCGATATCGTCTATATCGATCCGCCCTATAATCAGCATCAGTATGGCTCAAATTATCACCTGCTTAACACCATAGTGGCCTGGGAGCGGATAGCCATGCCGCTGGACCTGGGCTCCGACGGCCTTTTGCTGCGCAAGGCGGGCATACCGGAGGACTGGAAGCGCACGCGCTCCGCCTATTGCAGCAGGGCCGGGGCCAAGCGCGCGCTCATAGAGCTGGTAGCTAACGTGGACGCGCCGGCCATAGTGCTCTCCTGGAACGACGCGGGGCACCTAGCCGTCGAGGAAATGGCCGAGCTTCTTGCCCAGCGGGGCCGGCTGGAAGCGCGCACCCTTGAGTATCAGACCTACCGCGGCGGCAGGCAAAGCGACGCGAGGCGAACGAATAATCGGGAATTCCTGTTCATACTTCGTACGGACCGCCCTAGGAATGGACCGGAAGAGGCATTGGGAGCGCTGAAAGAGGCAAGGCTCATCGATGGCGCATTGCGCGGCGCGTACGACCCGCGGCGCCTAGCCGAGCGCTTTACGCTACGCGACGGGAGCCTCATCGTCGGGGGCTTAGGCGGGGAAGCGCTGAGCATAGTTTTCCGCGATTATAGGAAAATCGACGGCGCGAGCCATGGTATTGTAGCCCGGATTGACCCTATGCTTAAGCCAGGCTTGCTCGATGGCCTGAATGCCTGCGTATGCCAGAGCGCGCAGGAGAACCTGGATGCCTTGGCGGCCCTGATGCGGGAAGGCGGCGCCGGCGCGAGCCGGGCCGGCCGGGAAGCTTTGCGCTTTTTGCGCAAACTGGCCCATCCTCGCTATGCCGAGGATTTTTCCCGCTATGTGTCCCTCTTCGAAGCCCTGGAAACGATGCATGGGGATAGCGCCTTCGCGATAGGTCTCGATTCATTAAAAAAGCTGGCAGTAAAGCGCTATGGCCTGGGCGCCCGCGCCCTGGCGGACTGAAAGCTTGGAGGCTTCATGCTGAAACTATTTTTCCCCGAGTCCGCTCGGGCGACCCTCGCCTTATCGGAGCGCAAACGCGTTCCGGTTTTAGTGTACATGAACATGGTGTTGCTCGCGTTTTTCGTGCTCGCCGGCCTCACCCGCTATCGCGCTTTCCCCGAACGGTCCCTGACCTTTTTCATAACGCTCTTAGCCACGAGCATGCTCTTTCCCCTTTCCCTGTTGCTGGTGCGTTTCAAGCGCTACTCGCTGGCATCGTACCTGAGCACGACCGGCATGCTCTTGAATACCCTGTGGGTGACCTTCCTTCTCCCGGTAGAGAATATAAATGAACTGTACCGGTTCAGCGTCTATCTCATAGCGTCGGGGGTAGCAAATAGCCTCGTATCGATAAAGCGGAGCCAAGTGCGCTTCTACACGGTAACGAGCCTGATCCTCTATGCCTTCGTCGTTGCCTTCGTGTACCTGCCCTTCCTCGGAGGGTTTAAAGGGGCTGAATCCTCGATTATCATTAATCAAACCCTGCTGCTCATAGCCATAGACCTGTGCATCCATTTCCTGGACAAGCTTAATACCGATCTCGTCGCGAGCGCCGAGGCTGAGTCTCTACGGAATAGCGAGCGTTCGCAGCGCCTAGGCGCCCTCGTGCATAGGGCAAAAGACGGCCTAGAGGCGGGGAAGGCCCTTATGGACGCGGCGGAGGACAGCGCTAAGGCCGGAGCCGCGATACGGCTCGCGCTCGAATCGCTGCGACACCAGGCTACGCAATTGCACGCGGCGGCGGAAGAGGCGCATAAGGCCAATGAAGGCGTGAGCGATTTCGTCGAAGGGCTCAAGCTGGCGGTCGACGGGCAAAATGCCGCGCTCGAGGAGACCGGCGGCGCCATTACCCAGATCATGTCGAATATACAGTCCATGGGGGCCATAGCGAACGCCAAGCGCTCGGAAATGGACGCCGCCCTTATGAAGCTCGACGCGCAGGGGCATGAACTGCGCAAAGTCGTCGGCGGCTTTGAAAAAATACGCCAGGCCTCCAAGGCAGCCATGGATGTGGCCATCGGCATACTCGACGTATCGGAGAAGACGAACCTTCTTGCCATGAACGCGTCCATCGAGGCGGCGCACGCGGGCGCGGCGGGTAAAGGCTTTGCCGTGGTGTCGCAGGAAATACGCAAGCTTTCGGTGGAAACGCAAAGCTCTACGAGTTCCATATCGGCGGCGCTTAAGCAGAACGATCAGGTAGTCGTCGAGGCGGCTTCGACGCTCAGCGCCTATGGCCAGGCGATAGCCACGGTGAATGGCTCGATACACGCGACCTTCGAGGCTATGGAAGAGCTGATCAGCGGCCTAGGAGAAGCGGCGAAAGGCGCTTCGGAGCTTATCGACGCGAGCGCTACGATGAACGATATGGCCGCCAAGACCGGCGATAGCCTCCACGGCGCCGCCGACCGCCTTGCCACGGGCGAAAAAAACCTGGGCGAGATCATGGGGAGGCTCGACGAGCTGAACGCGAAAGTCAGCCGCGTCGCGGCGAGCTATAGCGATATAGAGCGGGCCATAGAGCGGGTACGGGCCGTGGGCGAAGCCAATCTCATGAGCATACAAGGCATGGATGAAAGCCTTAAGAGCCTGGAAGCGTGATCCGCCAAATAACCCTAGCCTGGCGTTCAAGCCTGGGCCGCTCAGCTTTCCGGCGCTTCCTTAGGGGGCCTTCGGCGGCGTGAAGAGCCTCTAGCCTGAGCGGTTTTAGCCTTAGCGCGCGGCGGGCCTTTTGCCGGCCGTTCCTCGGGACCTGATTCGGCGCGAGCTTCCTGGGGTCTACGTTCTTCCGGCGGGCGCGATTCGGGCGGTCGCTTCTCTGGCGGGCGCCTGCCCGCCGGTCGGCGCTGGGGCCGATTTTCGGGCTTGCGCCCTTCCTGCGGCCGTTCTTCAGCCGAACGGGCCTCTGGAGTTCGGCCCTCCGCTATGCGCCCTTCGGGCGAACGCCCTTCGGGCGAGCGATAATGCTGGCGGTTAAGCCCGGGGCGCCGCTCCGGCGGGCGGCCTTCGGACGAACGACTCTCCTGCGGCCGTCCCTCGGGCGAGCGCCCTTCCGGCGAGCGCCCTTCCGGCGAGCGACCTTCGGAAGAGCGACGTTCCTGCGGGCGGCCTTCGGACGGGCGCCGTTCCGGCGAGCGACCCTCGGACATAGCGCGGGGCCTTAAGCCCATGCGCGCCTGCGCGGGATTGCGGCGCTGGCCGCTGGCCTTTGGCGCTTCGAGCTTCACGTTCTGCCTGGCAACCTCTTCCTCTTCGGCGAGGGCAAAGAAGTTCTCAGGCTCTATATCATGGACCCTGCCCGCCTCAAGTATCTTGCACACGAAGGGAAAGCCGTAGCGCACGGCTATCTTGGACGCGCGCTTAAGCTCCACGAGGTCGGCGAGCGCCACCGATATGCCCTTGCTGCCCGCGCGGCCCGTCCTACCGGCCCGGTGCACATAGATGGACGGCTCCTCGGGCAGGTCAAAGCTTATCACGTGGCTAATGTCGAGTATGTCGAGGCCCCGCGCGCCTAGGTCGGTGGTGAGGAGCCAGCGGGCCTCGCCTGAGGAGAAGCTCTCCAGCGCCGAGCGGCGGGTGTTGCCGTCGGCGTCGCTCTTAAGCACGGCGACGGGGAAGCCGAAATGCTCAAGCTTATGGATGATATTGAATATGGAAGCGTTGGAAGAGGCGAAGAGGAGACAACGCTCCGGATGCACGGCCGCCTCGAAGCGCCTAAGGAATTCTATCTTGTTGCGGGAGCCCGCGTGGAAGCACCAGTGCTCTATGGACGTGCGGAGGGCTTCGGTGGAATCGAGGAATACCTTGCGCGCGTTCCTGAACCACGGCGCGCTACGCTCGACGATCTTGTCGGCTATGGTAGCCGATACCAATATGCGCGCGCAGCCGTCTGGCAAAAGCCCTAAGAAGTCCGTCGATATATCGATGACTTCTTTCTCGAAGAGCCGGTCTCCCTCGTCGAGCACCGCCCAGCGGCAAGAGCGCTGGTCCACCTCGCGCTTGGCTATGAGGTCTCGTATGCGGCCCGCGGAGCCCACGAGCACGTGGGGCTTGGCGGCCAGGCGATCGAGCTGGCGCACGAGGGGCATGGAGCCGAGGGCTTGGGCTATGCGCAGTCCCGTGCCCGCCGCGTGGCTAAGGCGCTCGGCCTCGCGGAAGAGCTGGGCGGCCAAGTCGTGGGTAGGCGCGAGTATTATCGCCTGTACAGAATCCAGGCTGGAATCTATCGAGGAGAAGATGGGCGCCATATAGGCGAAGGTTTTACCGGTTCCCGTGGCGGAACTCAGGTAGAGGTCGTCGAAGGACAGGACCTCGGGTATGGCCAGGGCCTGAATGGGCGTAGGCGCCTCGAAGCCGAAAGAGGCTAGTGCGGAGGCTATTTCCTCGCGCAAGCCGAGCGTAGTAAATGCGTGCATTAGCTTATATTCGCATGAAATAGCGCCTAGGTACAAGTACCGATGGAAGAATCCAGCGATACGACGATGGGCTGGGGTCCCGCGCCCGCCGCTCCTTTTTCGCAGCGGCTCAGGTATACCCGCGACACCTGGTAAGACGGATTCTTGGCGCAGAGCTGCTTGAAGGCTTCGGCCGCCCCCGAGTAGTTCTTGCCCTTGAACAGCCTTACCGCAGTCAGGAAGGCATCCCGAGAGGACAGGAGCAGGGCCCTGTCGGCCTCGGCATGCGAGGATATGAGCTCGTAGAGGTCGCAGGCCGCGCTTTTGCCCTTGACCGTGACGCGATCGATCAGCCTGAAATCGTAGGCGGGATCCTTGCCCAGCTTGCGTACCAGCTCCCCGGATACCAGCACGTCGGTTCGGTAGAATTTGGTGAGGTTCTCTATCCTGCTGGCGAGGTTCACCGTGTCCGATATGACCGTGCTTTCCAGGCGCATGCGTTCCCCGATTATGCCGAGCATAGCCTGGCCCGTGTTAAGCCCTATGCCCACCTGTATGGGCCGGTGGCCCCAGCCCACGCGCTCTTCGTTATAGGCTCGCACCGTGCTTTGTATGGCGATGGACGCGTCCAGCGCGTCCTCGGGGCAGCGGGGAAAGAGCGCCATGATCGCGTCGCCTATATACTTGTCGATGAAGCCGCCATGGTCGCGTATGATGGGGCCGACGCGCTCGAGGTAAGAATTGAGGAAGTTAAAATTCTCCTGCGGGGTCATGCTTTCGGACAGGGTAGTGAACGAGCGTATGTCGCTGAAGAGTATGGTGAGGTCCTTGAGCGCCTGATCGCCGAGATGCACGTCTATGATGCTGGACTTGTCCAGGAAGGACAAAAATTCGTGGGGCACGAAGCGCTCAAGGGATAAATTCACGCTGGAAAGCCGTTCGGACAGATGCTCCACCTGGCTGAACGAGCGCGAGAATATGCGAGCCAAGGCCACGGCTTGGCTGAATATAAAGGTGAAGAGCCCTAAGGGCACGAGATAGGCCGTGTGGATGATGGCGTGGGCGTAGAGTATGTCGTTGACGGCGGTAAGCGCGAAGAAGGCGAAGCCCGCCAGTATGAAGGGCGCGTGTTCGCGCTTGCGCAGCGAGGCAAGAACGAGGCACACGAGCACATAGGACAGCCCCCCTACGGCGCCTATCTGCATGGGTACGACCAGGTGGTTGAAAAGGGACACGGGCAGGACCAGCGCCAGCGCGGTGAAGGCCCCGTAAACGCTAATCATGGGAATAAAGCCGTATTTGCTCAGCTCTTTTGGGTAGAGGGACCTGAAAAAGAAGGCAAAGAAGAGCGCGCCCAAGTAGAAGACCGATAGCTCGATCTTGATGAGCAGTTCCCAGGGAAAGCCGCGTATGACGGTAGCCAGCACCACATGGCCGGTGGCCGCGAGGCGCAGGGCCACGAAGATGCAGAAGAGGCCGAACCAGAGCGGGGAGCGGTCTTTGGTGCGGAAAAGGAAGAGCGCGATATTGTAAAGCCCTATCATGGCTATGGCGCCGAAGAGGAAGAGCTCGGTCATGATGATGCGGTTCGCGTAGGCGCTTATGGCCTCGGCCGAGCCTACTTGAACGGCCTGCCACTGGCCGCCGTGCCGATAATCGCCGTTGGCTATATAGAGCACGATATCCGCGATGCCATCCTTCGGCGTGAAGAACAAGAGCTGAGGCCTGAACTCCGGGCGTACGCTATCCGGGTCCAGCGATACCTCGCCATTGGATCCTAAGAGTTGGCCGTTCACGTACAGCTCATAGGCTGATACCATCTGGTTTACGTAGAGCCCATATACCCCATCGTTGGGCAATGAAAGCACGATACGGTACGTGGCCGCCCCGCGGGCGGGCAGCTTCTGGCCATTGAGCGCGAAGCTCGTCCAGTAGCGCGGCATTTCCGTTATGGCCGTAGGCGGAGGCGCGTCGTTCCGCGCCAGCGAATCGGGGTCTATAAAACCGTTCCACCAGAACTGCCACTCGCCATCGAGGGCGTATACGTCCTTCGCGCCGAACTCAGTGCCGGCAAGGCTCAAGCCGCCTCCTCGCGCGGCTCCCTGGGCGCCCGCCGCGAGGGTACAGGCGAAGAGCGCAAGCGTAAGCGCGTATAGTCGTTTTCGGCTGAGCGCCGATGGCTTTTGCTGTAGCACGTGCTTCCTCGCTTGTAGTAGGCGGCCGCGGCGCGGCTAATCGTGGGGATTCGATTCGTCCCTAAGGCGGGCGAAACGAGGCTTGATGACATCGTAGATAATGCGCACGCGTTCGCCGTAGGGCACGAAGGCGCTCTTCATGGCGTTAACGCTCAAGCGTTCCACGTCGCGGAGGCCCAGGCCGAAATGCTCGCAGGCGAGGGCGAACTCGTCCGTGAGGCTCGTATCGCTCATGAGCCTGTTATCGGTGCACAGGCTTACGCGGAAATCGTTGCGGTAGAAGACGTTGAAGGGATGCGAGGAATAGTCCTTGGCGGCCCCGGTCTGCACGTTGGAAGAAAGGCAGCATTCCAGCGGTATGCGCCTATCGCGCACATACGAGGCCAGGCTGCCCATCTTGTCTATGCGCGTGCCGTGTATGGCCATATCCTCGACTAAACGCGTGCCGTGGCCTATGCGATGTGCTCCACAGCTTTGCAAGGCCTGCCATATCGACTCGGGGCCGAAAGCCTCGCCGGCATGTATCGTGATATTAAAATTCTTATTGCGTATGTACTGGAAGGCCTCGAGATGGCGCTTAGGCGGATGGCCCGACTCGTCGCCGGCTATGTCGAAGCCCACGACGCCGCGATCGCGGTACGCCACCGCCAGTTCGGCGGTCTCTACGGAATACTCGGACGACATATTGCGCATGGCGCATAATATGAGGCCAAAACAGCTGCCCGTGGCGGCCTTGGCCGTTTCGAGGCCCTTGAGCACAGCCTCGACTATAGCCTCAAGGCTAAGGTCGTCGCGCACGTGGAGTATGGGGGCGAAGCGCAGCTCGGCGTATACGACGCCGTCAGCGGCCAGGTCCTCAAGCGCCTCGCGGGCTACCCGCTCTATAGCCTCGGCCGTTCGCATTACCCCGCAGGTAAGGGCGAAGCCCTCTAGGTACAGCGACAGGCTTTTTCGGTCGGCGCCGCGGTGCAGCCATGATGCAAGCGCTCCCGCGTCGGATGCCGGTAGCTCGAGTTTATATTCTTTCGCCAGCTCGATGACGGTGGAAGGGCGTAGGCCGCCGTCTATATGGTCGTGCAATTCGACTTTAGGCGCCCGCTTAAGCATATCCTTGGTGATCATGGACCAAGTATATACGGCCATACGGCAATTGCAAAGCCAGTTCCGCTTCATGTTGCCTCTGTCGGCCTTTTTCCGTATAGTGGACGAAATGAATCTAGAAGCGTTTATTCTCGGCTGCGGCGGTATGATGCCGCTGCCTCATAGGCACCTTACCAGCATGTTGTTGCGCCGCGAAGGGGAGCTCTTCCTCTTCGACGCGGGAGAGGGCACGCAGGTATCTCTGCGCAGGCTTAATCTGCGCTGGAAGAAAATCACCGCCATCTTCATATCCCACACCCACGCCGACCACGTTACGGGCTTGCCTGGCCTGCTCATGCTCTCGAGCCAGGTGGATAGGGACGAGCCCTTGTACATATACGGCCCCCCAAAGATCGCCGAATACGTGGAAACCAGCAAAAGGGTGCTGGATATGTACATAAACTACGAAATCATCGTGAAGGAAATCAACGCGCCTGAAGTATGCTACGAGGGCGAAGGCTACCGCATACGCGCCTTTCCCCTGCGCCACACCAAGACCTGCGTGGGCTACGCGCTGGAGGAAGACGCCCGTCCCGGCGCTTTTCATCCCGAGCGTGCCCTTGCCCTAGGCGTGCCTAAGGGGCCGCTCTGGTCGCGCCTTCAGGCCGGCGAGGCCGTGGAAGCCGCGGACGGCAGGCTCGTGCAAGCCCAGGAAGTCTTGGGAGAGCGGCGTACCGGCCGCAAGGTGAGCTACGTTACCGATACGCTCTATTTTCCCGAAATCGCCCCAGAGGTGGCTGACTCGGACCTGCTCGTGTGCGAGGGCATGTTCGAGAACGAGCTTTTGCCGAGCGCCGTTGAGAAAAAGCATATGACCGCCGAGCAGGCGGCCCTGATAGCCAAGGCCGCCGGCGGGATCAAGCAGCTGGGGCTTATCCACTTTAGCCCGCGCTACAACGATCACGACCTGAAGATACTCCTTGCACAGGCGCGCGCGGTATTCCCCGACACGGTGCTTACCAGGGACCGTATGTGTTTCCCTATAGAATACATAGACTGACGAGGAAGGTATGATTGAAGTACAAGCCTTAACTAAGCGATACGGCGCTTTCGAGGCCGTACGCGGCGTGAGCTTTACGGTGGGAGACGGCCAAATCATAGGCCTGCTCGGCCCCAACGGTGCGGGCAAGACCAGCATCATGAAGGTGCTCACCGGCTTCCATAGGCCAAGCGAGGGCAGGGTCCTTCTCAACGGCCTCGACGTCATGGAAGAGCCGGTGGCGCTCAAGGCCATGGTAGGGTACCTGCCGGAGGGCGTGCCTCTGTACGGCGACATGACCGTGGCCGAATACCTGCTTTTCATAGCCGAGGCGCGCGCGCTTAAGCCCGAGGGCAGGCTATCGGCCCTCGACAAGGCCATGGGAGCCTGCGGGCTATCGGGCATGGCCGATATACGCATAGAGCACCTATCCAAGGGCTATCGCCAGCGCGTAGGCCTTGCCCAGGCGATAATCCACGATCCCGCCATCCTCATACTGGACGAGCCCACGACGGGCTTGGATCCCAACCAGATACTCGAGATACGCTCGCTTATACGCTCCCTAGGCGCCAGCAAGACGGTTATCCTGTCCACCCACATACTCCAGGAGGTGGAAGCCCTCTGCGGCGAGGTGCTCATCCTGAACGAGGGGCGCATCGTTGCGCAGGGCTCGGCGGGAAAGCTGGCTCAGGATATGCGGGGCGACGAGCGCTTCGATGTACTTATGCGCGGCCGGGATTTCTCGCCATTAAGCGCCTTCGCGGCCGCTCAGGGCTATGCCGCCTTTGCCCTCGAGGAGCTCGGCGGCGGCAAGGCCCGCGCGCGCTTCCGCGTGCTCGCGGGAAGAGGCGACGAGGCCGCGGAAGCCCTCTTCGGCTGGGCCGTGTCCCAAGGGGCCCTCATTTTGGAACTGCGCCGCGAGCGTATGTCGCTTGAGGAGATATTCGTGCGCCTTACCGGCGAGGAGCGCGTATCGTGAATGCCATGCTCACCATAGCCAAGAGGGAAGTGCGGGCCTACTTCAATTCGCCCTTGGCATACATCTTCATAGCCGCCCTGCTCGTATCGAGCGGGGTATTCTTCTTTTTCGTGGGGGGCTTCTTCGCGGCCAACCGCGCCAGCATGAGGAGCTACTTCGGCCTCATGCCCGTGCTCCTTTCCGTGCTCTTGCCCGCCCTTACCATGAGGCTCTGGGCAGAAGAACGCAGGCAAGGAACCTACGAGACCCTCGTAACGCTGCCCTTCACCGAAGGGCAGCTGGTTCTGGGCAAGCACCTTGCCGTCATGGCCGTCATAGCCGCGGCCTTGGCCCTCAGCCTTCCCGTGCCGCTCATGGTGGGGCTTTTCGGCAGGCTGGACCTTGGCGTCCTATTCGCCGAGTACCTGGGCATAGCTCTCCTGGCTTCTGCCTGCGCGGCCCTAGGCCAGCTCGTATCCAGCATGGCCAGGAACCAGATGAGCGCCTTCCTTGCCACAGCGCTGTTGCTCGTGGGCTTGAACCTCATGTATCAGCTTACCCTATGGCTGGATATGCCCTCGTATCTGGCCTCGCTCATCAATTGGCTGTCGCTGGGCTATCGCTTT
>JBFZES010000081.1:0-3755 GCA_041306725.1 Spirochaetaceae bacterium
TGCCCACGGAATCCGAACAAAACGGCTTAAACAATATCTTCATGCTGGGCTTTATGCTCGACGCGCCGCTAGTCCGCTCCTTCCGCTTCAGCGAGAACCTAGGCGGCGCGGCGCAGGCCGGCTTGGCCATGCTCGCGCGCCTGTCCTTTCCCGGCGATGCCCAGAATGCCGACTCGGAAGAACTCAAGGCCAACTTAGCCAATGTTTCCTCCTATTTCTGGGGAAAGGCGCGCTGGCTCTATCCCTCATTCGGCCTGCGCATGGACGTGTTCCTGCAGGAAGGATTCACCTTCGCGCTGGCCTTCCGCTATTTCCTGCCCGTATTCAATCTGTGGACCGATGACGCGCCGTTCTTTGACCATAGCACCCTGCACATTACCCTCGGCATGAGGATAAGCGTATAATGCAGGAAGCCGAAGGCGATGCCGACGCGGTGCTGCGCGTGGCCGCCGAGGCGGGGCGCATAGTCCTGGAGGCTGGAGGGGAAACCTATCGCGCCGAAGACGTGATAGGAGCCCTGGCGTCCGCCCTTGGCGCGCTTAATATCGAGAGTTTCGCCACGCCCACCGGCCTCATGGTATCCTGCGAGGATCAGTACGGCCGCCACCGCAGTCTTATAAGGCGCATACGAAAGCGGCAGATGAATCTTGATAAAATCGCCCGCGTGAACGCCCTGGCGCGGGATGCCGTCGCGGGGAGCATAGGCTTGGACGAGACCGACAGGCGGCTCTGCGAGATAGACGTGCTCGGAGGCTATGCCGCGCCTATTCCCGCCCTGGGAGCCAGCCTGGTAACCGGCTTTTTCTGCCTGCTTTTCGGAGGATCGTGGAACGACGCCATCGTAGCCGGGCTCATAGGCCTCTTCATGGGCAGGATAACCAGCTGGTTCGCGCAGATGCGCTTATCCGGATTCTTTATCAATATAGCCGGGGGCTGCTTCGCCGCCCTGGTAGCGCTGGCCGCCGTGAGCGCGGGCATAGCCTCTCACCTGGATACCGTCATCATAGGCGCCATCATGCTGCTCGTGCCCGGCGTCATGATAGTAAACGCCATACGCGACACGATAGCGGGCGACCTCGTGGCCGGCGTGGCCAGGGGAGCCGAGGCCTTCATATCAGCCGCCGGCATATCCATAGGGGTGGGCGTCATGCTCAAGCTCTGGGATTTGGCCGGAGGCGCGCTTTGAGCTCGGCGGGTCTATGCTAGACCTAGCGCTGCCCCTGCTCTGGGCCTTGCTCGCCACTATGGGCTTCGGCCTGCTGTTTCGAGCGCCCCTTAGGGACCTGCCCTTAGCGGCTCTTGGCGGCGCCTTGGCGTGGGGAGCCTACATGGGCATGCGCGCGCTCTCCGATTCGGACGCCTTTGCCTATTTTGCCGCGAGCATAGCGGTGGGCCTGTACGCGGAAACCCTTGCCGGGCTGCTTAAGCGGCCGGCGGCGCTGTTCATACTCTGTTCGATTATTCCGCTCGTGCCCGGCGGCGGCATGTACTACACCATGTTCTACGCCGTGTCCGGGCGGGCCGGCGACGCCTCAAGCGCCCTCTTCGCTACCTTGAGCGCCGCCGGCGCCATAGCCGCGGGCCTTGCCGTCGCCTCCGCCATAGCCCGCATACTCTGGATAAAGAAGCCGCGGCCGCTCTTTGGCGGCAAGAAGGATTAAGAACTATGGATCCGGTCATACCCTTCGATTCCGACCGCCCTACCCGGGCGGAGATATGCCTGGGAGCTCTGCATAGGAATTTCGCCAAAGCCCGCTCCCTTGCCGGAAAGGCCTTGGTTATGGCCGTGGTAAAAGCCGACGCCTATGGGCACGGATTACTGCGCTGCGCCCGCGAGTTCAGCCAAGCGGGAGCCGACTATCTGGGCGTAGCCCTGGTAGAGGAAGGCGTATACCTCAGGGAAAACGGCATTCGGCTGCCCATACTCGTGCTCGGGCCGCCCGCCCTCTCCCAGGCCGAGCGCTTCATTCGATACGGCCTCGAGATAACCCTCCCCTCGCTGGAAAAAGCCCAAGCCGTATCGGACGCCGCCCTAGCCTTGGGCCTCAAGGCGCAGGTACAGCTCAAATTCGATACGGGCATGGGCCGCATAGGCGCGCAATGGGACCGGGACCCTCTGGGCTTCTTTTTGGCGGTACAAGCCATGCCCGGCCTGGCCATACGCGGGCTGTTCTCGCATTTCTCGTCGGCCGACGAGGATATGGCCTATAGCGATGAGCAGGAGCGGCGCTTCAGGGAACTGCTTTCGCTCATCGAGCCGCGCTGCGCCGAGCCCGCGGTCGCGCACATGGCCAATTCAGCCGCCCTTGCCGCCCGCCCAAGCTCGCGCTTCGGCATGGTGCGGCCGGGCCTTATGCTATACGGTTACGAGCCTTCGCCCTTAGCCCATACGGGCGTGGAGCCCGCCATGCGCTTGCTCTCGCGGGTAGCTTACTTTAAGAGCCTTGAGGCCGGGGCCAGGATAAGCTATGGCGGACGCCACCGCCTCTCGCGGGCCAGCCGCATAGCCACCGTGCCCATAGGCTACGCGGACGGTTATCCGCGGGGCTTGAGCGGCATAGGCCGAGCCATAGTGCGGGGCAGGAGCTATCCCGTAGCGGGGACCGTATGCATGGATCAGCTCATGCTGGACTTAGGCACCGACGGCGAGGCCTACAACGGAGACGATGTACTGCTATTCGGCGCGGGCGCCGATGGCCGGCCCGAAAGCGGCATAGCACTGCAAGAGCTGTGCGATAAGCTTGGCACCATACCCTACGAGCTCTTATGCAGGGTAAGCGCCAGGGTTCCGCGTATGTACGTGGGCGATTGAACGCCAAGCCTCCCCGCGCATGGCAAGGCGGCCTCGCGGCGCGTTAGGCGGGGAATCCCCTCGGCGCGCTTTCAAGGCAACAGGGACATGACGCCAAAGAAGTGCGCTATCGTGCCGGCCGCGACGAATAGATGCCATACGGGATGGGACCAGCGCCAGCCTTTCATCACGTAAAATAGCGCGCCGGCCGTGTATGCTATGCCGCCGGCCATAAGGAAAACCAGGGTATCGGCGCTTATAGCCAGCGTAAGCGGCTTCCACGCCAAGACGACTATCCAACCCATGGCAATGTATACCAAAGCCGAAAGGGCCTTCGCCTTTCCTACCACGAAGGGCTCGACCGCTATGCCCAAGGCCGCGACGCCCCATACCACGCCAAACACGAGCCAACCCACGCTGGAACGCAGCGCCACGAGCGCGAAGGGCGTGTAGGTACCCGCGATAAGCAGGTAAATGGATATATGGTCGAGAACCTTGAACACGCGCTTGGCCTTGGAAGCGGGGAAAGAATGATAGAGGGTGGACATCGTATAGAGCATGAGCGCCGATACGCCGAACAGGGTGAAAGACACGATATGCCAGGCATCGCCTCGCGAGGCGGAGGCAACTATAAGGATCACGAGCCCCGCGATGGAGAGCAGGGCGCCTACGCCATGCGTTATGGCATTGCTCAACTCGGCGGCAAAGGTATAAGCCGGCGGGGTCGCGTTTGAGGAATCACTGTCGTTGTGCATGCGTGGTAAGAACCGCCTTTCAGAGGGTACACAGCAATAGACGGCATAAGGGCCGATCGGTTGCGTATTCTTACCATTTAGATAAAAAAAACGGAACGCCGGCCCTGGCGTTCCTTTCGGCGGGTTATGCACCCTCTTTTAACTGTCCCGCTACAACGTTTTTACATGTACAACTTTTTGTTTTAGATATATTTTTACCTGTTAAGGGA
>JBFZES010000082.1:0-9029 GCA_041306725.1 Spirochaetaceae bacterium
GCCTCTCGTTGTCTAGGAAACGGCGCTAAGGCTTAGAGCTTATAGCGCTTGGGGCCGAACCAAATCGGCAAGAGGAAGGTACCGGCCACGAAGGGGACCGCCGTCACGAGGAGACCTACGACCGGGCTCCAGGAGAGGCCGCCGGCTATGGTGCCAAGGACCACGCAAACGCCCACGAATGCCGCATAGGGCATCTGGGTGGCTACGTGCTCCAGGTGCGGCGAGGCCGCGCCGGTGGACGACAATATCGTGGTATCGGATATCGGGGAGCAATGGTCGCCGAACACCGAGCCGCCCATGACGGCGCCTATGGTAAGGGCCGTGGCATTCACCGCCTCGGCGGGGGAAATGCCGGCTACCTTTGCCAACTGCACGATGATGGGTACGGATACCGGCACCATGATGCCCATGGTGCCCCAGCTCGTGCCGCTCGCGAAGGAGATGATGCACGATAGCAGGAACACGACGACGGGCAGGAAGGATATGGGGAAGTTGCCGCCTACTACCAATTCAGCCACGTAAATGCCGAGGCCTACGCCGCCTTCGGAACCGGGCGTCTTGATGACGGTGCCCAGGGCCCAAGCCAGGGTAAGGATCATGGCCGCGGGCACCATGGCGCGGAAGCCGTCGAGCAGGGCCTCGCCGGCAGCCTGAATATTCAGGAGCTTGCGGGCCACGAAGTACACGTAGCCGAAGGCCGTGGCAAAGATAAGCGCGTACATAAGGGCCATGGACGAATCGGTATCGTTAAAGGCCTGACCCAGCGGGATTTCCGCCATGGCCTGGCCCACGCTGGTGATTGACTCGCCGTCTACGGCGTTCATCCAGGTGGTCATCGGGAAGAAGAAGAGCGCAATGAGGATGACGGCAAGGATGGGAACGAGGAAATCGAAGGGCTTGGCGTTGGAGGTGTGCACCTTGGATTCCACCTGGCTTACCACGACGCCGTACTTCTCTTCGTCATAGAGCCCCAGTCCCTTCATAGCGCGCTCTTCCGAGCGGGCCATGGGTCCGAAGTCCTTGTGGGTTATGGTGATGAAGAGCACCATGAACACCGCGAAGATTGCGTACAGATTGAAGGGTATGGACTTAAGGAAGAAGGTGAACTCGCCTACGCCTAAGCTCTGCCATTCGGGCATTTCCTTGTACGTGCCGATAACGAAGGCCACCCAGCCGGATATAGGCGCGAGTATGGCCACCGGGGCCGCCGTCGAGTCGATGATGTACGCCAGCTTGGCGCGGGAAATTTTCTTCGCGTCGGTGAGCGGGCGCATGCAGGTGCCGATCGTCAGCGAGTTGAAATAGTCGTCGAAGAAGATGATGAGGCCGAACACCCAGGTAAAAATGAGGGCTCCGGTCCTTGACTTAATCTTCTTGCCCGCCCAATCGCCCAGCGAATACGCTGCGCCTGACTTGGCGAGGAGGCCGACCATGAGGCCGAGCAGGATGGTGAACAGCATGATACGGATGTTCCAGCCATCGGCGAGCGTGTCGGCTATAAGGTCCGACAGCCTGATAAGCGCGTAATAGGGATTGCCGCCCGCGGCGATCATGGTTCCCGACAGGATACCGAGGAATAGTGATACCACTACATCCTTGGTAACGATGGCGAGCACGATGGTAAGGAGAGGCGGTAAGATAGAGAGTAGCCCGAAATGGTCCATGCTATAGTTCCTCCTTGGGTATGGAACGGGTGTTACTACGTATGGTGTACCCGATTTGAAGAACGCGCAATATCTTTTTCATGTTTTATTTAACAATTCGTTTAAAGCTATTAACAATTCCTTATTTCTCCAGGGTTTTCGGACTACTTTAAAGGGGCCGCCCCCAGCCAGGCTCTTCTCGGCCTCGGAAGTATCGCTGTGCCCCGTCATGAGCAGCACGGGCAGGCCAGGGGAAAGCGCGCGCAGCGCTCGGGCTATGTCCTCGCCCCGCGCGCCGGGCATGATCCAATCGGTGATGAGGCAGGCAAGCCGTTTATCTTCCGCGAGGTATTCCCCCGCGAGCTCGAGCAGCTCCTCAAGGTTAGTGGCCGTCTCGATGATGAAGGAAGCTCCTAAGCCCCGGCGCAGTTCCATGGCCAGGGCCATAAGGATAACGGCCTCATCGTCTATGCAGAGTATTAGTTGGCTAGCCTCAGGCGCGCTTTCGTCCATGCTTTCCTCAATCGTGTACGGGCAAGCCCACGGAGAACATGGAGCGGCCTGCCCGTATCGCCCTAGGCTTTCTTCTTCTCGACGAGCCGCTTGACGATGAAGGTGGCCACGTCGTCGGCGTAGGTGCCGCGGCCGAAGCCCACGTCGAAGCCCAGCTCCACGGCGAGCTTATTGCCTATGCGGGGGCCGCCCGCCACGCATATGAAGCGCTCGCGCAGGCCCTTTGCCTCCAAGAGCTCGATGAATTCGGTCATGTTATGGATATGGGTATCCTTCTGCGTGACCACCTGGCTGATCAGTATGGCATCCGCCTTAACCTTGAGGGCGTACTCGATGAGCTTCTCGTTGGGCACCTGGGCTCCCATGTTGTAGGCGTCCATATCCGAGTAGCGCTCAAGGCCATAGTGGTGATTGTAGCCTTTCATGTTCATAATGGCGTCTATGCCCACGGTGTGCGCGTCGAAGCCCGTGCACGCGCCTACTATGACCACCTTGCGGCCAAGCTCGCGCCGTATGAACTCGTTTACCTCGTCCATGCCCATGGAAGCGTCCGCCGAGGCCTCGTCGGCCACCACTGCGTCGTAGTCCACCGAGGACTCGGTCTTGCCGTAGGCCACGTAAAAGGAGTACTCGGCGGACAGCGGCGCGGAGTGCACCACCTCGCAGTCCTTGAAGCCCCAGGAAAGCACCAGCTTCCGCGCGGCCTCCCTGCCTCGCGCGCCGTCGGGCACGGGCAGGGTAAAGGACAGCTGCACCTTGCCGTCGTCCATCGTATCGCCATAGGGTCGTATAACGTGCATATGCAATCCTTCCTTGAGCTTACGCGATACCGAGTTCGCGCGACAGGTAATCCTCGAAGGGGTTGAAGTAGCCGGGGCCTTTCTTGATAAGGCCCTCGAAGCCCTTGCCGCCGTCCTTGGGCCGCTTAACCTCGGCGAAGAGGCCGCGCTCTATGGAGTCGAACATGCCTATGGCCTCCACCTCTTCCATGAACGCTATGGTCTGGGTAAGCACGTCATGGGCGCGGCGCACGATGATGCCGTCTTTGCGGAACTCCACGTCGTCGTAGAAGTCCTCCATGCTGTTCATCACGTACTTGGCGTTCTCAACCGCCAGGTAGCGGTCCATCATGAAGGGCGTATGCACCGCCTCGGTAAGCATGCCTAAGAGGTGTATGCCCTGGTTGGTGGCCTTGGACACGAAATTGAACAGGGTGTTCATGGCGTAGCCCTTGAACACGTCGCCCGACATGAACTTAGTGGGCGGCATGTACTTGAGGGGGTGCTCGGGGAAGATCTCGCGGGCCATCTGCGCCTGGGACAGCTCGTACAGAAAGCCGTTCTTGATCGTGGGGTCCATCTCGAAGGCGTGGCCCAAGCCCTGCAGCTTGGCGGGCAGGCCCGCCCTAAAGCCGAACTGCTCGTTAAGGAACTGACTGGCCAAAACGGTATACGCCTTCTCGAAGGCGTCGCTCGTGGTCAGGTAGTTATCCTCGCCGGTGTTGATGATGATGCCCGCGTAGGCGTTGATCATGCGGCTGAACTTCTGGTCCACGAAGGTACGGTACATGTTGATATCGCGGAAGAGTATGCCGTACATGGAATCGTTGAGCATCATGTCGAGGCGCTCTATGGCCCCCATGGCCGCTATCTCGGGCATGCAGAGCCCCGACGCGTAGTTGGTTAAGAGTATGTAGCGCTTCTGCTTCTCGCACACCTCGTCCAGCGCGGCGCGCATGATGCGAAAGTTTTCCTGGGTGGCGTAGGTGCCGCCGAAGCCCTCGGTGGTGGGGCCGAAGGGCACGTAGTCGAGGAGGCTCTGGGCGGTGGTGCGTATGACGGCTATGACGTCGGCGCCCTGCTCGGCGGCCGCCTTGGCCTGCTTCACGTCCTCGTAGATATTGCCGGTTGCCACGATCAGGTATAAGAGGGGCTTGCCGTTGCGGTCGCGGAATTCCTCAAGCTTGCGGTCTCGGTGCGCGCGGTTGTCCTTTATGCGAGAGGCCGCGGCCTCTACGAGCGTGGCGGCCCTATCCTCTATGGCGGCCGGGTCCCCCAGCGGCAGGCTCATCAGGTCAAAGCCCCCCGCCAGCTTGGCGTTGAGGCCGTCCACCCCTTCTCCGGTCTTAACGAGCGCGTTCACGTAGCGGCGCAGCGCGCCGTCCTCGAGCAGGGCGGGGTCGGCCGCCCGTATCTGGTCGACGACAAGATTGGCCACCGGCACGCCGTCCGCGTTCGCGCCGTCCGCGCCCGCGAGGCGCAGGCTGGCCCGCTCCACGGTGACCGAGCTGTGCGTATCGATAAAGGCCGCCACCGGCGCGGTTATGCGCTGGGCTAGCTGGCGCGCGTAGTCCACGCGGTCTTTGGGCAAGTGCAGTTTAGTTCGCATAGTCCGTCCTTTTTTCCAAGAAACGCCGCGATCGGCGGCATGCCAGTATAGCATAAATAGCAGCCTATTGTCGCCGGTTATATCCGCGCCATAAGGCGCTTGTATTATCGGCGCTTCAGCCGATAATGGGGATATGACCATGAAACTTGACTCGGCCACGAGCATCGACTACGTACTCATAGCCCTCGCCGCGGCCGCGGCCGCCGGGCTCGGTTCCCTTGGCTTCGGCCTTGGCGGCATAGGAGGAGCGGCGCTTGCGGCCCTGATTTCCGCCGCCCTTTCGTCGGCAGGCCTGTACCTTTGGCGGCTGCGCGGCCAGAAGCGCTCGCGGGACGGCCAGAAAGCCGCTCTTCCGTCGCGCACGGAACTATCCCCGGACCGCCTCGACGCCTTGACGGGCCTGGCCAACATGAACGGGCTCTATGCCTGGTTCGAGGAAAACGCCGGCACTCTTGTTCGGGACAAGAAAGCTATCGTCGTCATGGCCGCGGATTTAGCCAATTTCGCCGAGCTTCGGCGCTCGCGCGGCGAGGAATTGGCCAACGCCGTGCTTAAGGAAGCGGCCAAGCGCGTCGGCACCTTCATCGGCGACAACGGCATAGCAGCCCGTATCGACGGGGAAGAGTTCGCGGCCATAGCCACGATAGTGCCGAGCCGATCCCTCGAGTTCGCCGCGGAGCAGGCAGGCAAGCTGGCGGAGATGCTGCAGCGCCCGGTAGAGCTGCCTTCCGGCGTGATATGGATAGGCGGGTCGGTGGGCGTGGCCACGGGCAGTCCGCTCAAGGGGCCGGCGGTATTGGAGCGGGCGCGGCTGGCGCTTAAGCAGGCCAAGCAGATCGGCCGGGGGCACTACTTCGTCGATAGCAAAACGGACGACTAAAGCCGGCCTTAAGCCCTAGCGCCTAACGCGCGCTTTTGCGGGCGGCGTCCTTTAGCTCCGCGGGAAAATCCTCTCCAAAGACGAAGAGGCACACCGGCTTGACGCTGGCTACCGGCACCATGCGCACGAAGAATTCCGTTAGCGAGGGCTGCAGGCATTCGCCGCCCCGCACCACGAGCATGAGCGGGCGCCTTCGCCGTCCGAATACCGTAATCGCCTCGATGATCGCGGCATAGTCGGACTTCTCGGCAAGCGCTTCCTCTCCGTCTTCGCCATAGACTAAGGCTCCCAAGGGATAGGCCCCGAAGAGCCCTCGCACGCCGAGCCGTTCCGCTAGGCGCCCGAAGCGGAAAAGCGAGCGCCTGCTCTCGTTTTTCAAGGCCCGCGCGAGCGCTTGCCTGTACGCGCGCAGGAAATCGGTGACGTCGGCCGCCCCGAAGCGCAGCATAGAGCCCACGTCGACGTATAAGGCCGACTCGGATAGGGACGCGAACAGGGCATCCAGCTTATCGAGCGCTTCGGCGGTGTCGGGCTCCTCGATAAAGCGCAGGTCCCCCTTAGCGCCCCTCGCCCGCTTTACGGATAGACTCAAGGCCGTCAGCACGCCGTCCATGCTCATTGTACGGTAACGCCAATTCATGGCGCTTTCAGGCGCGGGGGCGAGGCCGCGCCGTTTACCCTCGGCGGCCGGGCTTGCCGCGGGCACGCCATACTTGTCGGCGCGCGGCGCGGCCGCTGCCGTCGCGTCGGGCTTAATCCGCGACGGAGTTTCCGCAGCGACTGCGGCCGCTTCCGCCCCGCGGGCGGGCTCGGGGCCGGCAGCCCTTGCAGGAACGCTGGCCGCCGCCGGCGCGGCGGGCGCGGAAGCCGGCGTGGCGGCAGAGTCTATAGCGGGCGCGGCGCGAACGGGCGGGGCCGCCCGCATTTGATTCGCGTCCACGGCGGCGGACAGGTACTCGGATGAAAGCTCCTGGAAGTATTTTATCACTTCCGGGTGAGGCACGGCCTCAGGCAGGCGCGCCGGCGGCCGGGCTTCCTGCGCTACGCTCGCCAAGCCAGGCTCGATGGGGTCGCCGGACCAGGGCGGCGGGGCTTTTATCCGCCTGGCATCGAGCCATAGCTCGATAGCCTGGATGAAATCGTTAACGGAGCCCTGCCTTTGCGCCGCCGCATCGGCAAGGGCCATAGAAACGGCCGCGACTATTTCCTCGGGCAGCTGTTTTTGGCGCATAGCGTCCAGCCAAGCGCTCCCGCCTTGCCCTGCCTTAGGCTCGACGCGCGTCGTGAGCCACGCGAGCATGGCCCCGAGCGAATAAATATCGCAGGCGGGGCCAAGCTTTGCCCCCGCGTGCGCCTCCGGGGCAAGGAAGCAGGAAACGGCCGGCTTGGCCTGCCTAGGCCCATCGCCGTCGCTTAGCAGGGTAAAGGATCCGGGCACTTCTAGAGCCGCGTTTTCTGGGCTTAACTGGCCCGCTCCCACGCGCACGGCGGCCGGCGATAGGCTCGCGTATATAAGCCCATTGGCATGCAGGCCCGCGAGGCTCCGGCCAAAGGCCACGGCCAATTCGCACGCGGCCGTTAGGTCTATGCCGCCCGGCTTGGCCAAGCGGCTCGCGAGGGTTTCATCCCCGTAGTATTCCGAGCACGCGAACAGGCGCCCTTCATAATATTCGACCTCTATCAGCTTGGCGAAGCCCTCGAGGCGCAAGCCGTAGTAACGCATGGCCTCGTGGCGGAAGCGCTCCATGGCCTGGGCTGACAGCGAGGCCGCCTTAAAAAACCTCAGGATGAACCTATGGGGCGAAAAAATTGCGCTCGCCGCCCATTCCTCCGCGAGCGGAGTAGTGGAAAGGAGCGCTTGCAGCTTGTAACAGTTGTTTATTTCAGCGAGCGGACGCAGCATAGTATCGGCTCTACGCGGACAAAGCCGCCCTGGCCGCCGGCGAAGTTCTCAAGAAAAGCGACGACAGCCATGGCATCATGCGATCTTTTATATTTCTATGACGGGAACGTTCGGCTTCACCTGCTTCTCGAGGTAGTTGCCGCGCTCCAGCAGAATATCGGGTATGGACTCGTTCAGCTTCTTGGTCATATCCAGGAATTTTCCGCGGATATTATTGGCTTGCAGAGCGACATCCTTGATATCGTTAGAAGGCATGGGCTTTTGCGGCTCGATAAGGCTCGCTATGCGATCGAGCACCGACAAGACGGTCCGGTTAAGCGGATCCATCTGGTCCTTGGACTTGTCCAGGTGCTTTCCCAAATTATTGATATCGCTTACCCCCAGGGGATACAGCCTATAGCCTTCTTCCGGTACCTGGTAGCACTGGGTCAAGAGGCCATTGATGATCACGAGGGCTTTGGGATATACCTCGCCGGGCTTCCACCCGGTAAGCATGCGGAAGCATTCCTTGAGCATGAAGCTGTTGGGCTGTATAGCGCCGAGGAACTTCGAGGGGTCCTTATCGGCGACGAGGGTGTCGATGACCCAATGGTTGCCCGATTCGATAAGGCGGAAGAACACCGGATAGTTATCCGGGTGCAGGCCAACCTTGCTTGTAAGGTAGTGAGAAAATGCTACCGCCGCGAAGGTACCGTATTCATCATTGCAGGAAATAATATCTTTTATATAGCCAAGCGACAGCGCGTCAATCTCGTTCTCAGACCATAGCGGCCATTCGGAGCGTGGCATCGGTTCCTCCTGATTCTAGACTGGACCGCCGGACGTGTCCGGCGGCGATCCAGTTCTTTTACGACCTTGAGCTTACTGTCGTGCCGGCTCCGCTTCGGCCAAGGGCTTCCTCTCGCGAGGCTGCACATCCTTGTCGAGGTTAGGCTCAAGGCGCAGCTGCACTTCGGGTATAACGTCGACGAGATGCTTCTTGGAATCGAAGAAGTTATTGCGGATATTGTGCGAATGCACGGCAAGGTCTTCCATATCCTCGTCGATATTCTGCCCTTCAAGGGAGGACAGCTTGTCGAGGATATCGAGGATGCTCCGGTTCAACAGGTCATCCTGGCCTTTTTCCTCATTGAGGTGCTTGCCTAGGGCGTTTACGTCGGCGACGGAGGGCGGATAGATCTTGTAGCCGTCTAAGGGGGAATTAAAGGTGGCCTGGAAAACCCCCAGGATAATGCCGAGCGTCTTCGGATAGATCTCCGCTTTCCTATACTTCGTCAATATGGCGAAGCAGGTGGAGACGATGAAATAGTTCGGCTGTATCGAGCTCATGAAGAGGAAGGGGTCACGGGTGCCAAGGAGAGCGTCGATGACATTGTGATTCCTAACCGTAAGGAGGCTCAGGAATACCGGATAATTGCCGTTCGTGATACCGGTAAAGTTAAGGTAGCTGGCATAGGTAGTCGCGGCTTCCACGGCCTCGGTGCTGCGGCAGCCCAAAATGCCCTTGAGCATACTGTATTCTATCTGCTGGACCTCGGTTTCAGTCCAATCTTGCTTCTTTTCGAAGAGTTCCTTCATAATTGTACTCCTTTCCCCCAGTTAGTCTACGTAAAGCATACGAGGCGCGGTTTCCTTGGCTACATAATCGGACTTTACCAGGAGTACCTGCGGGATAATATCTTCCATCTTCTTGCGCTTATCG
>JBFZES010000083.1:0-3507 GCA_041306725.1 Spirochaetaceae bacterium
GGTACCCAGGGGGTTCTTATCGTAAAAACTAAAGAAAAGCGGGAATACGGCGCCAAGCTCGGGAGCGAGCCGTATGTCGGTGCCCTTGCGGGAGCCTGCCAGGTCATAGACGACGCCGAGCTGCACCGACAGTCCCTGGTAGAGGGATTCGCCGGGCACGGAGAGGTACTTATAGCGCGCGCCTAAGCCCGCGGCGAAGGTAGGGGAAAGTCGCAGGAGCAGCTCAGCGCCGCCTTCCACGAAGGGGTTGCGCACCGTGCCTACGTCGGCCACGGCCATGTATAAGCCGCCGCCCGCGCTGGCGCGTAGGGCGAAGCGCGGCGCGGGGGAAAAGCTCGCGCCGAGAGCGCCGCCGCCGTACACCACCGAGAGCGACTCAGCCGAACCGTTTATAGGCAACAGTTCATAGTCGATAAAGGCCCTGCCGAAGAGCCAGCGGGCAAAGCCGGGGGCCAGCTCGCCGCGCAGGCTGCCGCCGCCGCCAATGTCGTAGTAAGGCAAGCCGTCAGGCAGGCTAGGCCCTATGGGCACGGTAACCGTGGGAAGGAAGCTCATGGTCACGTCGCTGGATTGCGCGTGCAGTGCGGGCATGAAAAGGACGCACGCGGCGAGCGTCAATAAAATCGAACGCGGGAACCTCATGGTTCGCCTCCATATACGTAACGTTTTGCATAGGCTCGGTGATTTGTATGGTAGAATAATAGCGCACTATTTAGGGTCTATAAAGGTTTTTTCACGTTAATTATATATTATTATATTTGTAATATATAAGAAAGCCGCTGAATCGCGGCCACTTGGAATCCAATGCCTCCAAATGCTACAATACCTCATGGCACATAACGATTTACAGGCCTTTATAGACGAGCTCGAGAAGCGCGGCGAGCTAAAGCGCATAGCCGTGGAAGTGGACGCAGAGCTTGAGATTACCGAGATAGCCGACCGGGTAATGAAGGCGAACGGGCCCGCCCTGCTCTTTGAGAAGGTGAAGGGCTCGCCCTATCCCCTCCTTATTAACGCCATGGGCTCTGACCGGCGCATGGCCTTAGGCTTCGGGGCCGAGAGCCTGGACGCCAAGGCGGCGGAGATAGAGGGGCTTATAGCCTGGGCGTGGAAGCAGCTGCGCGGCTTCAATATCTTCTCTGCCATACCCAGCGCCCTGCCCAAGCTGCCCGTGGCGCTGTCGCTCCTGCCAAAAAAAGTGCGCAAGGGCATATGCCAGGAAGTGATCAAGGAGGACGAGGGCTTTGACAGCCTGCCCGTGCTCAAGTGCTGGCCCAAGGACGGCGGGCGCTTCCTTACCCTGCCCCTCGTATGCACGCGCGACCCCGACACGGGGGCGCAGAACGTGGGCATGTACCGCATGCAGGTGTACGACGACAGGAGCGCGGGCATGCACTGGCATCTGCACAAGGACGGCGCGCATTTCTTCGAGAAGTACAAGGCGCGCGGCGAGCGCATGCCCGTGGCTGTGGCCTTAGGCGCCGACCCCGCGGTCACCTATGCGTCCACCGCGCCCCTGCCCGAGGGCATATGGGAAATGATGTTCGCGGGCTTCCTCCGCGGCGCGCCGGTGGAGGTGGTCAAGGCCACGCTCTCAGACGTGGAGGTGCCGGCCAACGCCGAGTTCGTGCTGGAGGGCTACGTGGACCCCGCCGAGCCCCTGCGCATGGAAGGTCCCTTCGGCGACCATACGGGCTTCTACTCTTTGCCCGACCTCTACCCGGTGTTCCACCTGGAGCGCATAACGCGGCGCAAAAAACCGGTGTATCCGGCCACCATAGTCGGCATACCCCCCATGGAGGACTGCTGGATGGCCAAGGCCACCGAACGGCTCTTCCTGCCCCTGCTCAAGCAGATGGCCCCGGAAATCGTCGACCTAAGCATGCCCCTTGAAGGCGTGTTCCACAACTGCGTAATCGTGTCCATAAAGAAGCGCTTTCCCGGCCAGGCCCGCAAGATCATGAACTTTCTCTGGGGCATGTGGCAGATGTGCTACACCAAGCTCATCGTGGTGGTGGATGATGACGTGAATCCGCATAACGTGTCCGAGGTGGCATGGCGGGCCTTCAACAATATCGACGCCAAGCGGGACCTGGTATTCATGGACGGCCCCCTGGACGCCCTGGACCACTCGTCGCCCCTGCCGCGCTACGGCACGCGCTTAGGCGTGGACGCCACGCGCAAGGGTCCCGACGAGGGCCATACCCGACCCTGGCCCGAGCCCCTCAAGATGGACGCGGAGGTGGCGACTAGGGTGAGCGCGCGCTGGGCCGAGTATGGCATCGACTGAGGGCCCGACCCCGGAGCCAGAGGCTAGGCGCGGCGCCGCTGCCGGCATCCTGGGCCGCGCCAGGGTAGTGGGCGAGGCGGTGATGATACGCCACACCCTCTTCAGCCTGCCCTTCGCGGTGGCGGCCGTGCTGCTGGAGACCGGGGGCAGGCCGCCCCTTATGAAGCTGCTGTGGATAGTGCTTGCCGCCACGGGCGGAAGGAACGCGGCCAACGCGCTCAACCGCATCATCGATAAGGATATAGACAAAAGGAACCCGCGCACGGCGGGCAGGCCGCTGTCGCAGGGCAGGGTACGCTTGGCCGAGCTCTGGGCCTACAGCGCCGCCATGCTGCTTGTGCTGGCGGTATCGGCCTTCATGCTCAATCCGCTCTGCGCCCTGCTCCTGCCCGTAGCCGGGCTCATGGTATTCGGCTATTCCTACACCAAGCGCTATACCTGGCTCTGCCACTTCTGGCTGGGCGCCACCTGCGCCATAGCAACGATGGGCGCCTTCCTGGGCATAGCCGGCCGCTTTGAGCTGCGCTATTTCGCGCTGTCGGCCGCCGTGGCGCTTTGGGTGGCCGGCTTCGATATCATATACGCCACGCAAGACCTGGAGTTCGACCGGCGGGAGGGCCTTAAATCCGTGCCCGCGCGCTTCGGGGCCAGGGGTGCTCGCGCCATGGCGCTGGGCTGCCACGCCCTGGCGGCGCTGGGCTTCCTGGCCGCTCCGCTCTTCTGGCCCCTAGGCGCGGCCTACTTGGCGGCGGCGGGCTTGGCCGTTGCGCTGCTGGCCGCCGAACATGTGATATCGCTGGGCGCTACCGAGCGGCACATACGTTTAGCGGCCTACGGCATAAACGAGATCCTGCCCCTCGTGCTCCTGGCGGGAGTAGCGCTCGATATCTATTTACTTTGAGGGAGGCATGGCGGCATACTAAAGCCATGGCTCCCTACCTCGTCTGCATTACCGGCGCCTCAGGCGCCATTTACGGCTTACGTACCATACGCGCCTTAACGGCCGCGGGGGCCGAGGTGCATGCCCTGGCATCGGACTGGGGCGCGCGCGTGGTACTGGAAGAGAGCGGCAAGCCCTTCGGCCATTGGTGCGCTGAGTACGGCGTGGCCAGGCTCTACGAGCCTGCCGACATGGCCGCGCCCGTATCCTCGGGCTCATTCAGGCTGGCGGGCACCGTCATAGCGCCCTGCTCCATGGCCACCGCGGCCGCCCTGGC
>JBFZES010000084.1:0-6907 GCA_041306725.1 Spirochaetaceae bacterium
GCCCTCCTCCACAAAGAGAGCTCTCCAGACCCGGCCTGGCGTTTCCTGGACAGCATGGCCCGCGGGACCCTCCGCCTGACGGTGTTGGAGCGCTACCGGCCCACGCGCTCGCTGGACGTATTCGCCGACGCGCTCAAGGAAGCCCAGGCCGGCAGCGCTGTACTGAGGCTCAGGGCCAATTATGCGCACTCGCGCGCCTTTGATCCCTTCATTGAAGCCTTGCTCCCTGAACTGCTTGACTCTCTTGCCGATGAGCGGGCAGGCGACGCGCTCGATACCGCCGCGGCCTTTGCCCTGCTGCGCGCAAGCCCCTTCGCCGATTATAACGACCCCGGCCTTGAACGTGGCTGCTCCCTCTACATACAGAACATACTAGACCGGCTCGGCAGTATGGGCGCCATACTAGTATGCGACAGCCCCGACCGCTTCAGTCCGGAAGCTCAGGCGCTCATAGGCGAGCGATTGACCCAAAACCGGGGCGGCGAGCGCTATATCGTGCTCAGCCCCGGCAGCGTGCCGGATAGCTGGAAAATACCGGGCACCCTCGCCCTTGACGTGCATGCGCCATCGATGGAGGGCTTGGACCTTGCCATGGCGCAGGCGCTCGGCCAGAGCGTAGGCCCGGCGCGAGAACGGCTGCATCAGCGCTACCTTGCCCTCTGCGGCAAGCGCAAGGCGATAGACCGGCATGGGGAGAACGCCTTTGAGCTCCTGCAGTCGCTGCCCAAAGAAGGGGCGCTGTATCTGTATGGCGTGCTGATAGCCGAGGCCATACTCGACGGCGCGAGCCTAGCCATCTTCTTTGAACGCATAGGCTTACAGCCCGAAGGAGCGCGCATGCTGCGCGGCCTCCTCGTCAATTGCGGCTTTTTGGATCCCCTGGCCGAGAACCGCGCCCTGCGCCCGCTCGCCGCGGCTACCCTATCGCAGGCTATAGGAAAAACCGGCAGCGACTATATAGATCGGCACTTCGCCGCGTATCTGGAAAAGCTCTACGACGACGCAAGGATCAAGCCTTCGCTCGGGCTGCTTACCCGCGTGGGCGAGCGCAAGGAAAACGAGGGCCTGCTCTACGATTGCCTCTTCAGCGACGCGCTGTCTCCAGGGGGCGGCTCGGCGCAGGCTTTAGAGCGCTTGAGCCCGGACTCCGCCGCCGTGCACGCGCTCTGGCGGGCCTTGCGCGACGGGAACCGCGAAAGCTGCGAACGCGCGGCCGCCCAGCTCGAAAGCGTGGCCGGCCCCAGGGCCCCCCTGCTGCGAGGCCTCGCCAAGGCCGAGCTCGCCTATGCCAGCGGCGACGCCGAGCGGGCGTCCAAGGGCTCCCGCGAAGCCTTGCTGGCCGTGGCCAAAGGCACGCCGAGCAAGCTCGAATCCCGCGCCCACCGCATGATGGGCCTGGCCGCGCTCGCGGAAGGCAAATACGCCGAGGCGGCCGACTACCTCAATAACGCGCAGGAACTCGCGGAGAATGCCGGAGACTCATACGAGCGTTTCATGGCCGCCTACGCCCGAACCATAGGGGAATTCATGACCGGCGCGCTCGTTCGCTCCCTGAGCATAGCGGAGCAAGCCCGCGCCTCCGCCATGCGCCTATTCAGGATAGAAGGCCTGGTAGCCATAGACCTCCTCTTGGGAAGGATACGCTTGGAACTTGGCGACTATGACGAGGCGGCGCGGCACTATGAAGGCATAGCCGCGCTGGCCGACGAATACGGCTTGGTAGAAGCCTCCGCCAGGGCCGCCATTTGGCGCGGACGCGCGCTTGCCTACGCCGGCGATTTTGAGGAGGCGGAGCGCGTCCTTAGCCTAGGCGGCCAGGACGCCGAGGCAAGGGTCTTCCTTGGCGAGCTGTGCATACTGCGCGGCGAGGCGCGATCTGCCCTGCCCTGGCTCGAACGCCCTAGCGAGCAAAGGCCCCGCCCCTACCATCCGGCGGACAGCATACAATGGACGAGCTGCTATGCCGAGATAGAGGACCGCTGCATAAGCTTCAGCTCGACCGATCATGCCCTTGAGGAATTGCGCAAGGCGCTTGAGCTCTACGCGTTGGGCCTATCAACGAAAAACCCCGACTACGCCACCGAACTCTACGCGCTAACGCGCAATGAGGCGTCGTCAAAGGCCAGCCCAGGCGCGGGCACCTACAGCTTCTTCTGCTATCTTTTGGAAGAGGAACTGCCCGAGCCGCCGGTAGACAAGCAGACCGTGCTGTCGAGGGCCTTCAAGGCCTTGCAGCAGCGCGCGGGCAGGATAGAGGAGCGCTCAAAGCGCGCCTTATACATGGAAAAGAATTACTGGAATAAGCGCCTGATGCAAGCCGCGCGGGAACACAAATTTATATGAGCCAAGAAGCGCGCTACCTGGACGCCGCCTGCTACCATAGCGCCCCCGGCTTCTTGGAGCACCTTGCGGCGGAGCTGCCCGACGCGTATCGCGTAGACGGGGAGCTTATGACCGTCATGGGTCCCGAACGCCCAGCCTATTGGGTACGGAATGTATGGAAAAAGCCCTTTACCCTTGAGTTCGATTCGATCAAGGAAGCGGCGAACGCCCTGCGCGCTATACAGCGCAACTGGGCTCCCTACCCCGTCAAGCTGGCGCGGCGCTGCACCCTCATAGCGGAGGCCCTGCCCAAGCTTCCAAGCAAGCCCAAGGCCTTTCCCTTCTCCGTGCCCGACGCGCCTATGGGCGCCTTTACCCTGCTCGATGAGCACACCCTCATGGCCAGCGCCGCCTGCGCTAGCCCCTGGCCCAACGGCGAGCTTTCCTTCGCCGAGGACAAGGAAGGGCCGCCGAGCAGGGCCTACCGCAAGCTGTGGGAGGCCCTGATAACGGCCGGCAAGATGCCCGGCCCGGGACAAAGCTGCGTGGACGCCGGCGCCTGCCCCGGCGGCTGGACCTGGGTACTGGCCGGGCTTGGCGCTTCGGTCGTCGCCATCGACCGCTCGCCCCTCGATGATAGCGTCATGGCCATGCCCGGCGTACGCTTCCTCAAGCACAACGCCTTTACGCTCAAGCCCGCGGAGCTGGGTCCGGTGGACTGGCTCTTTTCCGACGTCATCTGCTATCCGCCGGCCCTCTTCGACTGGGTAAGCCTCTGGCTGGAGTCGGGCATGTCCCGCAATTTCGTGTGCACGATCAAGATGCAGGGCAAGGATTGGGACTGCGCCACGACGCAGCGCTTCGCCTCCATACCCGGCTCGCGCATCGCCCATCTCTGGCATAATAAGCATGAACTGACCTGGATGCTGATCAGGGATTAAGGGCCGCCGGGCTACTTGTCGAACATGGCGTGCACCTGGGTCCAGGCGTCGGCCGCCTCATCCTCGGTAAGGGCCGCCTCGTCCTCGCGCCAGCTTAGGAGCCCCTCGGGTATCTCGGCCAGGAAGGGCGAAGGCACGCAGTCGACGGGCATGGCGTTCCGCCTGCGCCTGCGGCAGGCCGTGATAAGGAGGCGCTGGCGCGCCCTGGTTATGGCCACGTAGAAAAGCCGCCGCTCTTCCTCCACGTTGCCGTCGCCCTCTTCCAGCGCCCGCGCGTGGGGTATGATGCCGTCCTCGCAGCCGGCTATGAATACAACCTCATATTCGAGGCCCTTGGCGGCGTGTATGGTCGTCAGGTTCACCTTGCCGCTGTCGTCCTCGTCCTGATCGTCGCGGGTAATAAGCGATATACGGTTGAGCCAGGCGTAGAGCGTAGGCTCAAGATTGTCTGGATCCTTCTCCCAGGTATCGATGCCCTGGATAAGGCTCTCCACATTGAGGAATTTCCACTTGGCGGCCTTTTCGTTGTGCTGGTTCTCGGATACCAGATAGCCCCAATAATCGATGGTATCGACGAGCTTGCGCACCTTGAGCGAGAGGTTGCGCCGCCCCTTAAACTCCTCGCGGAAAAATTCCAGGAGCGAGAGGAAGGAATCGATATCCTGGCGCGTACGCTCGGGAAATTCCAGGTCGTGGTCGCTGCGCACCCTCTGCATGGCGGCGCGCATGCTGGAGCTATAGCGCTTGGCCACGTCGGACAGGAGCTCCAGCGAGCGCCTGCCTATGCCGCGCCTGGGCACGTTGGCTATGCGTATGAGGTTGACGTCGTCTTCGGGATTGGCTATCACGCGCAGGTAGGATATGACGTCCTTGATTTCCTTGCGCTGAAAGAAGCTCGTGCCGCCCGTTACCCGGTAGGGCACTTGCGCGGCCAGGAAGGCTTCCTCAAGGTGCCGGGTAAGCGCGTTCGTGCGTATGAGCACGCCGAACTGGTCGTAGCGCAGCTTATCCTTAAGCTTAATCTCCTTGATTGCCCGGGCTATGAACTCGCCCTCCTCGATCTCGCTCTCGGGGGCGTATATCTCTATCATGGCCCCGCCCTCGTTGGGGCTGACAAGGTCCTTGGGCTTGCGGTTGGAATTGTTCTGTATCACGGAATTGGCGGCGTCCAGTATGGTCGTGGTGGAGCGGTAGTTCCTATAGAGGGTAATTTCCTTGCGCCCCGGCCAATCCTTCTCGAAATTGATGATGTTCTCGAAATTTGCGCCGCGCCAGGAGTATATGGACTGGTCGTCGTCGCCCACCACGCAGATATTGTCGCGTGACAAGAGCCGCATGAGCCTGTACTGCTGCAGCGAGGTATCCTGAAACTCGTCTATCATGATATAGCGGAACTGATCGCGGTAGGCCTCGCGCGCCTCGGGAAAGGCCTCGAATACCCGTATGGGCAGGCCTATGAGATCGTCAAAGTCCACCGCGTTGTATGCCTTCAGCGCGGCCTGGTACTCGTGGTAGATCTTCTCATAGCCGTCGGCGTCGTTTGCCCAGTCCTTGCGGCCGGTCTTTACGTCGGAGAAGACCATGCCGGCCTTGTTCGGATCGAAGGCCTCCATGCGAAAGCCCACTTCCCGCGCGCAGTCCTTGATAAGCTGGGTGCGGTCCACCTCATCGTAAATGGAGAAGTTGTCGCGCCAGCCAAGGCGCTGAATCTCCTTGCGCAGTATCTTCACGCCGAAGGAGTGAAAGGTGCTTACGCTTAAGTTCTGCAGCTTTTTGCCGGTCACGTGCCGCACGCGCTCGGACATTTCCTTGGCCGCCTTATTGGTAAAGGTAAGGGCCAGAATGGCCGACTGCGGCACGCCCTTCTCCAGCATATAGGCGGTACGGTAGGTTATGACGCGGGTCTTGCCCGAGCCCGCGCCCGCTATGATGAGCAGGGGCCCTTCTATGGTGGTAGCGGCGTCGTATTGTTCGGGGTTGAGTTCGGCGCGATAGTCCAGGTGCATGGGGCGGCTTTATAGCCTCTTTATGAAGAAAGAGAAGGCTTCGACGCCCAAGCCCACGACCAGCGATACGATGAGCCCCGCTATCGCCACGCCCGCGGCCACCGCTATCATGGTCTTGCGCTTGCTTAAGCCCAGTATCCACGCGCCAAGGGTACCCGTCCAAGCGCCGGTAATGGGCAGCGGCACCGCCACGAAGAGCATGATGCCTATATAGCCGTAACGCTCCACCTGCGCGTGCACCTTAGCCCGCGAGCGCTCCACGAAACGGTCGAATACGCGGGCGTAAAAGCCCCAGCGATAGAAGAGCTTATGAAAGGTTTCCAAGAAGATAAAGGCCACCGGCCCCACGAGCATGTTGCAGGCGGCCGCGAGCAGGGCAGCCTCCACGATGGGCATGCCGCGGGCCACGGCGTAGGGTATGGCTCCGCGGAGCTCGGATATAGGCAGGAAAGCCAGGAAAACGGTCGTCAGTATGGTTGAAAGCGGCATAGGGCCAGAGTATAGCCAAGGGCCGCCGTATCAGCAAGGCGTAAGGGCCATATCGACCGCCTTATACGCGCCGTCGTACACACCCGCGGCGGCGTTCTTGAGTATGCGCTCGTTATAGAGGGACAGTATATCGCGTTCATCGAGCATAAGATGGAGCGCCTGGGCGGCGGCCTCCAGGCTTTCTAGCTCGTAGCTGCCGTCTCCCAGCTCGGCCGCGCGTATGGCTCCCCAGCGCTCATGGCCGCCTACGCGCTGTATCATAAGCTTGGGTATGGGATAGTAGGCAAGCTCGCTGGGCTTGGTGACGAGCAGGTCCGCGCTGCGCATGAGCAGATTGGTGCAGTATACGGCGGCGAATTTATCGGCGTTCAGGAAGGCGTGCACGCCTAGGGCCTCGCCTTCCAGCGCCTCGGCGGCGAAGGCCTTGCAGGAGGGCCAGTCCCCGAAGTGGCGGCTCAGGAGCGACTCGAACGCCATGCCATCGGCCCCTAGCGCCGCCACGAAGCGCTCCCAGCTGGCCTCATGGTCGCCGAAGTTGAGGTAGAGCGCCACCTTGCCTTCCAAGGCCTTGGGCAGCAGCTCTTTTACCAGCGCTACGATGAGCTCAAGCTGTGCGCCAGCGCCGCCTATGGAGAAGAGCACGCGCTTGGCATGGCCTCGCTCCAGCCTGGCCATGCGACGGGCAGTATCGGCGCTAAGATTAGCTACCAGTTCATGGTCGATAAAATGCCCGGTCATGCTGAGCGCCGAGGCCGGCATAGGAAGGCTGAGCGAGCCGTCGCCCTTCATTTCCCTG
Organism: Spirochaetaceae bacterium; assembly: GCA_041306725.1. GTDB lineage: Bacteria > Spirochaetota > Spirochaetia > Treponematales > UBA12059 > UBA5200. The sequence continues at coordinate 6,555 of JBFZES010000084.1, forward strand.
AGCAGGCGGTAGCCAAGGTAGGCAGAGGGGCTCTGTACCGCGTGCATGGCGCCTTCGGACAGGTGCAGGGCCATGGGCCAGTTATCGGGTATCATATTAACCACCCGCGTGAGCCCCGCGTGCAAAGCGCCCTGAGCCGGCCAGGCGTGCGTGGCGATGAAGGGCATGGTAGGGGGTAGGCCGCGGTACAGCGGCGCGAAGAGCTCCGCCACCTTCTGGTCCGCCGCGTTAAAGGATAGCTTCTTAAAGCCCTCGGCGTTGAGCGGCTCCCAATACAGGCGATTGAAGAGCGGAAATTTCTGGGAAAGCCTCGAACCCAAGGAATAGAGCTCATTGAGCCTAGCCACCACTTT
>JBFZES010000085.1:0-5170 GCA_041306725.1 Spirochaetaceae bacterium
CTACGCGACCGAGGCGCTGGCCCTTGGCGTCGATAATGAACCAAGAGCGGGGTGCCTCAGCGGGCTTTACGAATAGGGTCTTCATGGATCTGTACCTTCACCTAAAAAAGAGGCGCAGGAAGAACCGACGGGGCTCGGCATTCCGTGCACTTCCGAAATGTAGCAAGCATCCTACGAATCATTACGATCCGCGGACTTTGCCAGGTTCGCTCGCATAAGCATCATGCTTGCTGAACCCAGTTAGCGATTCAACGGTCTAAACAGCGAGCGGAATAATCCCATACTACGCGAAAGATGTCAAGGTATGGGGAAGGGACGCGAAAGGCCTCGTTAGTCTTTTTTTTCCGCCTTGGCTTCCTCGGCTTCCTCTTTCTTCGCCTCCATCCTGTCCTTCAGGTCGGCTATGCCGATGAATACGGCGATAAGGCCTATGAAGGCGGCAAGCACGGGCACGGAACCGCGGAGAAAAGCCACCACGTCTGCCCACCAGCCCAGGGGACCGGGCAGCACGGCAAACACGGCGAAGGCGATACATACGATACCGACAAGTAAAGCTACCATCGTTAAGCTCCTCTATGGGCGGCGACTTTGCGGCCGCCGCGGTGGCTAAAGAATAGCAGATTAGGATTATTCGTCAAGTGAGCCCCCTAGGAGGGCTCCGCCCGGCCAAGGCTAAACGGGCCAGAGGCGATTGATGGATGCGGTTTTTTCGCCGTATACTGCCCCGACGGGGGCCAAGGCGCGGCCAGCCCCCCGCCTGAAAGGATAGCCATGATCGCAAGCGGAGCCCTCGTCTCCTTTAAGAATAAGCCAGCCATCGCCAAGCGCGACGGCGACCGCCTCGAATTGTCCCTGCGGGGCAAGGAAAGCGCCCGCGTGCGCGACAAGGACGTGGAGCTCATCCACCCCGGCCCCCTGGCCGCCCTGCCGGAAGCGGCGCCCGGCGGAGACTTCGACACCGCGTGGGAGATGACGGCGGGCGGCTCCGTGCCCCTGGCCGAGCTCGCGGAGCTTGTATTCGGCAGGGATGGGCCCGCCGAGCGGCTCGCCTGCTGGGAACGCGCCCAGGACGGCCTTGCCTTTCGCTGGGAAGACGGCGCCGTGCGCTCTCTGGACGCCGACGAGCGGGACAAGGAAGCGGCCAGGAGGGCCAAAAAGGAAAACGAGGCAGGCGAGCGGGCGGATTTCCTTGCCCGAGCCAAGCAGAAGAATTTCCAGGCCGGCGACGAGCGCTGGCTGGGCGAAGTGGAAGCACTGGCCCTGGGCAAGACGCAGAAATCCAAGAACGCGGCCGAACTCGGCGCGGGCGACAGCCCCGAAAGCGCCCATGCATGGCTCTTGAGGGCGGGATTGTGGGATAGCTCGACGAATCCCCATCCGAGCCGCTCCGGCCACCCCGCCAAGGCGCCTGAGCTAGAGCTCGGCCCCGACGACGACGAAGGCAGGCAGGATCTCTGCGCCATGCAGGCCTGGGCCATAGACAACGCCTGGAGCAAGGATCCCGACGACGCTATATCCTGGGACGGAGTGGCCGTATGGGTACACGTTGCCGACCCGGCCTCGGCCATAGCACCGGACAGCCCCGCCGACAAAGAGGCCGGCGACCGCTCGGGAACACTCTATCTGCCCGAGGGCACGATACCCATGCTGCCCGACGAGGCGCTGCATCGCTTCGGCCTCGGCCTGTCGGAACGCTCGCGCGCACTCTCGTTCCGCATAGAGCTGGACGAAGCCGGACTCGTCGGCGAGGTGCGGGTAACGCCGAGCTGGGTGCGGGTAACGCGGCTGTCCTATGGGCAGGCCGACGCGCTCCTGTCCGAAGGCCCGCTCGCCCGCCTTTCAGCCATCGCGGAGCTGCGGGCGGCCTACCGCGCCAAGAACGGCGCCGTGGATATAGCCATACCCGAGGTGCGCGTGTGGCTCGACGGCGATAAAGCGCGGGTGGACGCGATAGCCCATTACCGCTCCAGCGACGTGGTGCGCGAGATGATGGTCATGGCCGGCGAAGGCGCGGCGCGCTGGGCCTTCAAGCGCGGGCTGCCCTTCCCCTACTACAGCCAGGAAGCGCCGGGCTCGCAGGACGGCCTGCCTCCCGGCCTCGCCGGCGAATTCGCCAAGAGGCGCCTCATGCGCGCGGGCATGGCCGGCGCACAGCCGCGGGCGCACCAGGGCCTGGGCGTTACCATGTACGCCCAGATAACCAGCCCCTTGCGCCGCTACGCCGACCTGCTCGGGCATCAGCAGCTGCGCGCCGCGCTTGCCCAGGACAGGGGCTCAGGCGGCCAGGCTCCCCTGCCCGCCGACGAGCTGTCCATGCGCCTCGCCCGCGCCGCCGCGGGCGCCCAGGCCCTGCGCAAGGCGGAGCGCGCAAGCGAAGCGCACTGGACTTTAGCCTACCTGCAGGGCCATCCCGATTGGAGCGGAGAGGGCGTGGTAGTGCAGCCGGGCAACGATGCCCTCGTGTACCTGACCGCCCTCGGCCTTGAGACCCGGGTGCGCGAAAGCGGCCTGGAACTGAACCAAAGCCTTACCATGCGCTTCCTTAAGGCGGATATCGCCAGGCTCGATGCCTCTTTCGCGCCGGAGGGGCGATAATTCATCGATAATATACCGTCGAGATGCCAAGAGAAGGCCAAAGCACCGTTGACCCTGCGGTAAAGGTATTCTATTCTTGGCCTAGATTATGGAACATAAAGACTATCGCCTCGCGGCGATTATGTACACGGACATCGTAGGCTTCTCGCGCATGATGGAGAAGGACGAGGCCGGCACGCTCGAGCTGCTCCACTTCCACAACAGGCTCGTAGAGAAGGCGGCGGCGCTGCGCCACGGCACGGTCATCAAGACCATAGGCGACGCCTTCCTCGTGGATTTCCGCAATACCGTGGAAGCGCTGCAATGCGCCATGGAAATTCAGGAAACGCTCTATGCCTACAACAAGGATAGCGGCAAACAGCCGCTGCTGCTCCGCATAGGCGTGCACCTTGGCGACATATACTTCTACGAGAATGACGCCTTGGGCGAAGGCATCAATATTGCCAGCCGGCTCCAGTCGCTGGCCAGGCCGGGCTGCATATGCTTCTCGCAGGACGTCTATAATCAGGTGCTCAACAAGATAGACTTCAGGGCCGACAAGCTGGGCAAGGTATCGCTTAAAAACATAAGCAAGGAAATTCACGGCTACGAGATAACCAGCGCTAACGCGGAGTTCGACCCCGACAGGGATAAGCCGCGCGTGGGTTTCATAGCCGACAAGGATATCGTCAAGCCGACGAGCCCGCCCAGCCCCGAGCAGGCCAAAGCGGACATGGAAGCCATACGCACGGCCATACTCGACGACATCAAGAAGGCCGGCCGCAGGCTCACGGTGGGCGAGGCGCGAGCCAAATACGGCGACCGCGGCGTAGAGGCCCAAGAAGTCATAGCGAGCCTGGCCGACCGTGGCCTTTTGCTCAAGGGCGGCCCCGAGCCCGCCTCCCCTTCCGCGCCGGGAGACATAGCGTCCGATATTGGCAAGGCGGTCGAGGGCATAGCCCGGGCCATACAGGAACAGGTTACCAACTGGCAGGATGCCGGCAGGCAAGGCGGCGCCGGAGGCTATGGCGGCCAGGGCGGCCATGGTTCGCATCGCCGCGCGGCCGGCAACATTGGCCGGGAGATACGGGCTGAGATACGCGCCGCCATGGGTCCCGCCATGGACGAAAAACGCGCCTTGAAGGCCGAGCTCAAGCGCCACAGCGAGGAAGTGGCGACCGGCAAATGGGATTCAGAACTCAGGGATTCCGATTACTTCAAGCCCGGTACCGAAGAGCTTGAGACGGACTTTAGCCGCTACCGGGATAAGGTGGAAGAAAAAGCCCAAAAGACCGGAGCCGGCTTCATTGGCAATCTCCTGTCCTTCGTCGGCGTAAACGCCCTGCTCTGGTACATAAACACGCGCTTTTCCCCCGGCTTCATGTGGGCGGCCATAGTGACGGCGGCCTGGGGCACCGGCGTCGTCAGCAATCTATTCGCCATGGTGCGGGGCAAAGCCAAAAGCGCCGAGCTGGAAAAACTGCCCCAGCTCAGCGGCGACGCCCTCGACAGCTACAAGAAACTCAACCGTGTCAAAGACAGCATGGCCATGCACCTGGCGAGTATATTGTCCGTGCCCGCCATGCTTTTTACCATTAACTTCATCACCTCGCCCCAGTTTTGGTGGGCGGCCATACCCTCGGGCATCATGGCCCTGAGCTTCCTAGGGCACGTAGCCTCGTATCCAATCACCAAACGCGGCCTTGAGAAATAGCTCTTGCGGCTCCTAGGCGTCAGTTCCTGGCAGGAACTATTCTCCGGAGCCAGGGACAGGCGCCAGGCCGGCGAGGCAGCCGGCCCCTACGCAGACCTGTACGCGGAAGCCGCGTCGGCCCGCGACGAGATCATCCGCGCCATAAAGACCGACAAGGCCTACGCTGCCGAGTTTGGCAAGGACATGGTACCGACCCTGGACCGCTACGTGGGGCAGGTTAAATTGCTCACCCAGTCCATAAACGAGATAGACGGCATAGTGGCGAGCATACCCTTGGCCGACTTGGCGCGCGACAAGGAGAAGCTCCGCGCGAAAATGGGCAACACCGATACGACTGCGCTCAAGACCGAATATAAGCGCTCCATCGACGAGATTGAGCGCCAGGAAAAGGCTTCCAAGGAGCTTGAGGACCAGCGCGAGCTGCTCAAGCTGCGCTTAGGCTCCTCGGTGAACTCGCTTAAGCAGCTCAAGTTAGACATGGCGCGCATGAAAGCCATGCCCGAGGCCAGCGAGCACGAAGCGCTCGAATCGATACGGCGCAAGGCCGAGGCCATGGCCGGCTATCTGGACGACCTTAAGATAGGCTACGACGAGAGCCTTAAAGACCCCTACGAGGAGCTTGAGCGCCTGGCCGCGGAGGCGGACGAGCGCAAGCGCCTAGAGGACCAGAGCGCCCAAAACCGTTGACAGGCAGGGCACCTTCGCTTTACACTGCGCCGACACAACGACTCGGTAGCTCAGTTGGATAGAGCGGCTGCCTCCTAAGCAGCAGGTCGCAGGTTCGATTCCTGTCCGGGTCAGTAGTCAGGATTTTGCCGTCCGGGCCAAATCCGGACATCGCAGTTCGCTGGAGCGAACTGCGGGTAACCTACGCCCGCCAGC
>JBFZES010000086.1:0-8468 GCA_041306725.1 Spirochaetaceae bacterium
GGCTTCATGCCTATGCAATTCGCCAATAAGGCTAACCCCGCCGTCCATACCAGGACCACCGCGGAAGAGCTCTGGGCTGACGCCAAGGGGTCCATACATGCCTTCGTGGCGGGCGTGGGAACGGGAGGCACCCTGACCGGCGTCGGTTCGGCACTTAAAAAGAAGGATCCGGGCATCAGGATCGTCGCGGTAGAGCCCGCGGACTCGCCGGTGCTATCCGGAGGCCAGCCCGGGCCCCACAAGATACAGGGCATAGGCGCCGGTTTCATACCCGAGGTGCTCGATCGCTCCCTGATCGATGAGATCATACAGGTCAGGCATGAGTATGCCGGGGCTACGGCCAAGGCTCTCGCGCGCGACGAGGCCATACTGTGCGGCATATCGGCGGGCGCCAATGTGTGGGCCGCCCTGGAACTGGCAAGGCGCCCCGAGTACGAGGGCAAGACCATCGTGACGGTGATATGCGATACGGGAGAGCGCTATTTATCTACCTGGCTCTGGGATTGACGAGTCCATGCAAGGCGGGGCGGTTTCAGGATTTGTTTATGTACAGCCTGTCCCGACCGCTTCGCTTCGCCTGATACAGGGCTTGATCTGCCCGTTCAAAGAGGCTAATTTCAGTATCCTCATTGGACATTAGGGCAAGGCCGGCGCTGGCGGTTACCGGTCGGTTTATGCCTTCTATGATTTTGCCGCGCATGCTGGAGAGTATGCGTTCGGCCACCTGCTCTGCCCCGTGTAAGCCAGTAGTAGGCAAAAGCACGAGGAATTCTTCGCCGCCGTAGCGGGACGCAATATCCGACGCCCGTATGCAGTGATGTATAACCCCGGCCATTTCAACGAGCGCTCTGTCGCCGGCTACATGGCCATAGGTATCGTTTACGTCCTTAAAATGGTCCGCATCCAGCATGAGGACGCAGAGTTCGCCAGACCCCCGCCGCGCCAGAGCGGCTACCGAGCCGAATATCTCCGATAAATACCGCCGGTTATATAATCCCGTCAGGGGATCAAGAAAAGACGATGCGCGGAGTTCTTCATTGATGTGCGCCAATTCCAATTCCGCGCGCCAGGCGCGCTGCCTGGAAGCCTCGGCGCTTAGGCCCGCGGCTATCGCCATGAGGCTGTATACCGCGGGCAGAATCCATACCCTCTCCGTAAGAAAATGTGCCCTATCGACAGCAAGGAGCATAGCGAGGCTCGCCGCCAAATGCATAAGGTTGATGAGCGGATAGATCCAGAGCGGCAGGCTTAACGCCGCCGAAAAAAGGAGCTGAGCCAGAAGGAAAGGCGCGAAATCACGATACAGGCGATAGTCGATGCCGGTTATCAGGAGTATGACCCAAACGATGCCGCCATATGAGCTAAAGCGCAACGCCAAGCGTAAGGGCCGCGAGCCGCGGCAGAAGATCAGCTCGGCGAAGAGCAGGAAAGAACCAAGCCCGACCATCGCCAGGTAGAGCGTTTTATAGTACGCGCGCGCGGCGGCCGCATCGCCGCCCTCCACCGGGACGCTCAAGAGCGCATTATTAACCAGCAGAACAAGCCCTACGGCAAGCATGACCGCGCCAATGAGGAGAGAATTGCGGTCATTGAAGCTCATCTGCCTGTTTTTAAGAGCCGCCCTGCCATGCAGATTCTGCGCTTTATAATGAGGAAGCTCATATACAATCCGTAACCACCGTGGCAGACGGCCCAAACGCACTCCCTTCGGTTCTTTATCCTCTGTGCTGCTCGCTCTATATTCTCATGCAAAAGCTGCGTAAACGCAAAAAAACCGGCTTAAGGATTCGCTATCCTTAGCCGGCTTCATATCGCTAAACTGCCGCCTAGGGCAGATTTACCATCAAGTCCTTAGCTATGGTCTCTTTAGCCACCTGCTGCAGCGCGGCGCGCCTTGCGCCCGCTTCGTCCGAAGCCACGGCGATGGCGGTCTTCTCGGTGGCGTAGAGGATAATGCCCGTGGCAAGCTCCACGCACTTAACGCTCATGCGCGCGCTGGCCTGCCACATGGAGCCGTCTTTTACGGCGCTTTCCACTTTAGCGCTACCGTAGATAATGCGGCCAAGGGCCGAGCCGTAATCGCGCTTGGCCAGGGCTAGGATGCGCGCGTCGTCCCCGGACATGAGCACGGCGGGATCGATAGGGGCAAGGCCGGCCTTAAATTTCTCCTTGGCCAGGGTCTCGAACAGCCCGCCTTGGGCTATCGTCGTGTTGGCCTGTTTGCCGTCGTCCAGCAAATCGATAACCACGACGCCGGTGGCGACATCCTTGGCGGCGCTCGTTATCGTGTAGTCAAAATTAAGTATGCGCCTACCCATGTCGTCGGCAAGCGCCTGCGCGTAGGCGTCGTACTTGAGCGGTATGCGATCCATAAGGTCGCGCAGGGAATCGAAATTCAGCCGGTAGCTAAAGCTCGCCTTGCCCACGAAATCAGGCGGGGGCGGCGAGAAGCTCACGACGCCGCGGGCATCGGTAAGGCCGCGTTCGGTACGGGTAAGGATGCGCCCCGCCGCATTGCGGGTCTGGTACACCATCGCCACCTCGGCACCCGGTATGCCGGGCGCGGCGTCTCCTTCGCCATACACCAAGCGGGCCTGGAAAGGCTTCGGGAAGGCCTTGCCCAAGGCGACGCTAGCCGGGCCGTCCACGCGCACGAAACGCAGCTTGGCCAGGACGCCGCGGGCCTTGTTTATGGTCCGCTCCATCTTCACGTCGGCATTGTCTATGTCGGAGCCGGAAGCCGCCACGGCCGCTTCTACATAGCTCTTTACCGCGTCGAACCAGCGCCCGGCGCTCACGGCGGCGTCGCCTGCCGCCTCGGGCTTGGCCACGGCGTCTTCGCGCTCGCGGAACAGGGCCGCTATACGGGCCTTTTCCTTCTCAAGATCGGCGGTCTTATACGAAGCCAGAATGAATTGGGTTACGGCGCCGCTCTTCTCCTTGAGCTGGTAGCGCTCTTTAATGCTGAAGCCGGCCAGCCTGCCGCCCGATTCGCTGCGTACCGATTGGACTATATCGGCCTGGTAGGAATCCAGGGACGCCTTTGCGGTAGCGTTGGTCTCTACAGTCACCTTAACGCCGAGGTAATTCATGATGCCGGCAACGAGATTGGCCGTCGCGTCCTCTAAGGCCGTCGCCGTATCGCCGCTTTTTACCGAGGAGGAGCCTACGAAATACGTATAGGTAGCATCCGCCGGCGGCGTTTTCAAGGCCCAGTCGGGAGGAGTAGCGGAGGCGCTCGGCGACGATACGCAGGACGCCAGGGACACGATGCTTGCCATTAAGAGCGCCGCCATCCTGGCCGCCAAAATCGATCGCCCTAAAGCATTACGTTTCTTCATATAATCCTCCACAAGCTTATGAAAAGTATAAAAGCGGAAGCGCCGCTTGAGGGCGTTCAAGGGGCAGGACCGAGACTATCCCGCCGCTTGACTGCCCGCATACGCAGACGAACGGGCACCCGGCCATGGCCGGGCGCCCGTTCGTTCATAACGCGTTCAGTACATTAGAAGCCTTCGTAGAAAGCGTTCTGCACGGCCTGTATAGCCCGCTCTTTTTCGGGGGTCTTGGGCTCATTGGCAGCCTCGCCCTTCAAAATAGAGTCAAGCTGTTTCTCAAGGGCGTCCTTAGACATGGTCCAAAGCTGGATTACGCGATAGGTGCGCTTATCGGCCTTGCCTTCGGGCGTGTAGGTCTGAAGATAGGTCCACCAGCTGTCTTCCATCATGAAACCGGAGAACCTGGTCTCGGAAGCCACTTTTACCACGCGTTCCATGTAGGTTTCGATCTTGTCCTTGTCGCCTACCTGAGCGCCGGCGAAGGTGTCTTTAACGCGCAGGCCCATGAGGGTGGAAATGCGGGGTATGGCATCCAGGCGGGAGGCGGCTAACTCTGCGCCTTCGCGGGATTCGCCGTCCTGCTCGACGATAACCACGATCTTGCCCTGGTAATCGGCCATGCGCTCTACGAATTTATAGCCCTTGAGCGCTTCCATGAGCCAGGCAGGGGGATTGGCTCCCCACGCGGTGCCCTTGTGCTCAAGGATCTTGGGGGGATAAGCCACCGTTACGTCCAGGGGGCTCTCATCTTTAGGTTCCGGCTCGCTCACGCATGAAGCTATGGCGAAAACGGCTAAAACGACTAAAAGCAAACCAACGATCTTCTTCACAATAAAACCTCCTTAAAGGTCCATCAATAATTAGGGTCGATTATGGTCTCGACCTATAAACCGCTATTAAAGGTGAACGCCTTGCCGCGGCTAAACACCAAATACGCATCGGGCATGCCTGAGCGCTCGGCGGCCTCGTATATGGCATCCTCCACCCTGGTGGTATTCTGGAAGGTGAACAGGCTAAGCTTGGTCTCCTCGGCGGAGTACGATACCTGCTCAACTTCCCGCATGGTTCGCGCTAAGGCGCGCCGGAAGTTGCTGATAACGCGGGAATCGGGCGTTTTCTGAATGACGAGCTCATAGCGCACGCCGCGCGAGAGAGCGCCTTTGATAAGAGCCTTAGACTGATCCATCATCCGAGGCATAGCCGTCCATACCGAAGCGGTAATGGCGTTGCTTACGGCGGCGTCCATCGAATTCGGGTCCATCGACTGGGGGCTTTGGAAGGCCACGGCGCCGAGGAGCTGAGCGGTCGAGGTCTCGAAGATCTTCATGGAGCCCTGGGCCGTCGCGTAGTGCCTGGAGCCGGTGGTGGAGCTGCTTACGCTGAAGGCGAGCTCGACGTAAACGTCGGCATTATTTTTCTGCGCTATGTACTGGATAATGCCTATGGAACCGCCGGTCTCGGCCTGGTAGGCGGTGAGCTGGTCTTTCTTGTTCTGCTCGATCTTGTCGAAATCGATGACGGAGAGGCCATGCTTCTCGATGAGATAGCGGTTTGCTTGGGTAACGGCGATCTTGGCCAGCTGCGGAGCAATGCCGGCTTTTTCGTCGTAGTACACCATGTACTGGAGCCTGGCCAGATAGTTGGTAAGGAAGGCCTGCTCGTCGGCCGTAAGCGGCGCGCCGGCCGCCGGCGGCGGCTGGTCGCTGCTGACGGATGCGGCGGGGGCGGCCGCCGTCGCGCCGGCGGAGGAAGAGGAGGACGATGCGCCGCCGGATGAGGAAGAGCCGCCCTGCACGAGCGCCACTGCCCTGTCTTTATATTCCTGATTAGTGCCGGACGCATCCTGGCTTTCCGTGGCGGGAACCGGGCTTGGCTCGGGCTGGCTTACGCAGGACGCGAAAAACAAGGTCGCGGCCATGATCGCTATAATTGAACTTTTCATTAAAAACCTTCCTAATGTCACGGATTGCACTATAACGCGCCAATCGATTAAAAACAAACGTCTGCCTAATTTTATACAAAATCTTTCAGAAATCAAGCGTGGGCATATTGAGCGGCTGGCGCCGCCTTTTATTTACTCAAGGCTACGCGCTCGAGTATGAGCGCTGAGTTAGCGGCCAGCAAACGGGGCAGCGCTGCCAAGCGAAGGCTCGCCGGAAGCTGCACGCTGGCGCCGCCTGAGCTAATAAGGGAACTTTGCGCGTTAAAGCTTATCGCGATATCCAGAGGATTCGCCACGGCCACGCTGCCGAGCATCACGTCGCCGGGCAGCAGAATGACGCTACCGTCGGCGCGTACGCGCAGCCCGCGGTTTTCGCCAAGGTCAAACGCAAGTTCCCAAGATGGCCGGTCGACGCGCGCGCTGAAGGTCACGCTTCCCTCTCCGGCGTCATACCCGGGGAAGCTGAGCATCGAATCGGCCGCCAAGTTTAAGCCCCGCTCGTTTACGCTATATGAGCCTTCCACCCTAAAGCCGGTTTCAAGCGCGGCAGTCTCAAAGCCGGAAGCCGCTATATAAGACGAGCCCTGCTCCGCCGCGAACGAGGCCTTAAAAGCGGGGTAGGATCCGGCGATTTTTGCCAGGCTCAGATAATTCGCCCGTACGGCGCCTGGCCCGCCTAGCAGCTCATAGCCTTCGGAGAAGAAGGAATCGAAGGCCTGTTTAAAGAAGCCTAGCGACTGCCGCTTGCCGTCAAGGTAAAAGCTGACGCTCGTGCCGTCGCGCGCGCGGCTCAGGCTGAGCGCAAGGAAACTGCTCCTGTTCCCCAGGGGCGCGCGTACTTCGGTTTCTACGCCATTGACGCGATAGTAGGGGAAGCCTTCGCGCAAGCCTAGGGCGAAGAGCTCTTCCCCCGAGCCGGCCATGCGCCGCAGAAGGAGGCCGCTGGCTTTATCGAGGCGCGGAGAGCCCGCGAAGGGGGCGAGGGAGAGGGCCACGGACAGGGAGTCCGGCATGGCATCGAGCCCAAGGGACGAGACGGGAAGCTCAATGCCATCGCCTTCGCCCAAAACGTAGGCGAAGCCCAGCCCGCTCGCCTCGGGATAGCTCGAGCCCACGACGCGGGCGCCGGGCAGGCCCGCGAGCGCTTCTTCAAGGGAGTACGCACCTTGCAGCGCAAGCCTGCTTAGATAGCGCAGGCTCTCGTCCCAGGCAGGGCCTGCAAGCGCGGTGGCCTTTACGGGCACGTCGATACGGGCGCTTAAAGGCGGGGAAAAATCTATACCGAGGGGAGGCTTGAAGGGATAGACCGCCGCCGTTACCGAGTGGAGGTCAGGCAGGCGCGAAGCCCGCCAAACCAGCCTATCCATGCCTTCGGAGGCATAGCCCTCCGCCGCGGGGAGTCCGTCCACCAGCCAGCGCACCCAAGGCTCGGCGGGCTCTCCGGCCAAGTCGCGGAGGCGGAGCAAAACCGCGCCGTCGGTAAGGACGGTGCCTGGATGGGCGCTCAGTGATGGTATAAAGGAAGGACCGGCGTATACCAGCAGAACCCGGCGGGCCGTAAAAAGCAGCGAGCCCGCGTCATCCTTGGCCTCCAAGGCAACGATGTAGTAACCGTCGGACAGGTCGGCCGGAAGCATAAAGGGAGGGAGGGTATCGAGTATATCGCCTACGGCGAGCATATCGGGAGAAAGAACGGCCGAGCGGTAGGATTGATCGACGAAAACCCGCCGCGCTTCCTCGCCGCCCTGGCTATTCTCCAGCACGAGTTCAATGGATGCGGGATCCGGCGCGCCCTGCCGGGCTTCTATGGACAGCTCAAGCGCTTCCGTGGCCAGCGGCATAGCGCCGTTAGCCAGGATCGTCCCTTTTTGGCTTAATTCCACACGATACAGCCCGCCAAGCTCGTCGCTCGTGAGCACGGAGGGGCCAAGGTCGCAGGATGCGGCCACCAGGGCGAGTAAAGGCAAAATGCTGAGAAATTTTCTGCTGTTCACGCTATTCCTTGCTATACAATATAGCACGCTAAGCCATGCGCGTCCAAAAATCCATGGCCTAAAACTCGATGATGCCGATGGAGGACGCTATGGCGAGCGCGGTGCCCAGGGCCTTGGCCCGCGCTTGCAGCTTCCTTAGGATGAGCTCCGCATCCTGCCCGGCAGCGGGGAAGGGCCTGTAGCTTTTGCGTTCTATGCGCACCGGGACGAGTTCGGCGCGCCGTATCGAGCCTTCGGCGAGCACCAGCCTAAGCGCGGCGCTTTCATAGGTGCCGTCGGGGGCCATGTCGAACACGAAATTGCCCAGCGAATAGGCTATGATACCGCCCTTATAGCGCTCTATTGACTGCAGCACGTGGGGATGGTGCCCAAGCACGGCCGTAGCGCCCGCGTCTATGGCCGCGCGCCCGAACGCTTTTTGGAACGCGTCCGGATAGTGCTCGTGCTCCACGCCCCAATGCACCGACACGAATACGTAGTCCGCGCCATAGCGCTCGCGAGCGCCGCGCAGGTCGTCCTGCATATCGGGTATGCGCGCGAGGGCCAGGCCAGCCCGGCTATAGCGCGCCCGGTCCAGGTCGGGCACGGGCCCCGGCTCGGGGGCCAGGCCGTACAGCCGCTCTTCGGACCGACTCAGCGCATCGTAGGCGACGACACTCTTCGCCTCGACGACGCTCCACATCTCCTGGGCGTACGCGAATAAGAGGACGCGGACGCCGCCGCTCTCGACGACGGCGGGCAGGCGGGCGTCCTCGGCGTTCCTGCCCGCGCCCGCGCGCTCTATGCCCAGCAAATCGAGGTAATCCAGCGTTTCTTCAAGGGCGCGGGGTCCGTAGTCGTTCATATGGTTGTTAGCCAGGGAGACGACGTCGAAGCCGGCCCAGGCAAGGCCGAAGAGCGTAGCCGGGTCAGCGCGGAAGGTAACGTTCTCAGGCTTCCAGGGGTAGCCCTTGCCCAGGTAGGATGCCGGCGTTTCCAGGTTAGCGAAGGCTATATCGGCCCCGGACACCAGGTCCCGCACGCCTTCAAAGAGGTAGCGGAAGCCATGCTCGGCCGCCCGCGCCCCCGGCGTGCGCGCAAGGAGTATATCGCCGCAGGCTATAAGGCTCAGCGTGCGCTCGATAGGCAAAGGCTCGGCTGCTACGCCCGCTTCGGCCGCCGGGCCGCCGGCTTCGGGGCCAAGAGGCTCCGTAA
>JBFZES010000087.1:0-3753 GCA_041306725.1 Spirochaetaceae bacterium
GAACACGACCATAGGCAAGACCTTGCCTTCCTTCAAGCTTACGCACTTCGCCCCGCCCATCGGCACGGCGAAGAAACCCTATACCATGATACAGCAGTCCCTGGTGCGCGCCGACGGCGGCTGGTCTATAAGCGTGAAGAACAAGGATCCGGTGGCCACCATCAAGCTCATGGATTTCATCTATTCCGACGAAGGCATCGTGCTCACGAACTTCGGCGTGGAAGGCCAGACCTATGCCATGAAGAACGGCAAGCCCGTTTACCTGCCTGCCATCACGAGCAATCCTAATGGCATGGGCATGCATGAATCGCTAGTAAGCGCCGGATCCCAGTGGAAGATAGGCATGGTCCAATCCATAGACTATGAGAAGCAGTTCGCCAACGCCATAGCCACCGAGGCGCGCCTGGACTATATGCAGAAGTATATAGTCCCCGCCTTCCCCCTCCTCTCCTTCACCCCGGAGGAAGCGGAAATCCTGAAAGACAAACTTAGCCAGATACGCACGCTCACCAATGAGATGAGCGCCCGCGTCATGGTGGGTTCAATGAGCGCCGCCGACTTTACCAAGACCGTCGCCGAGATGGAAAAGGTGGGCCTCAAGGACGTACTCAAGATTTATCAGGCCGCCTACGACCGCATAGCGAAAAAATAGTACCGAGCGGGGGAGCCGTCGCCGCGAGCCTAAGCCCGCAGCGGCGGCTCCTCCGCTCCGTCTACCTGCGGCAAATACATAACGACGCGCACCCTCACAGCACGAACACCAAGCAAGGAGTGTTTCATGAGCGACTTCGTAGAGCGCATACTCGCGGCTATGACCCTTGAGCAGAAGATAGGCCAATGCGTGGTCATAGGCATGTCTGGCACGCGCATTACCAACGATTTGCGCGAAGCTATCGTACGCTACCACGCGGGCGGCTTAAGGCTCTCTCCTTTCGCCCGTATCTTCCGCTACTTCAGCGACGACAAGGCCGCGCAGAAAGCCGCCGGAGCGGGCTACAGGCCATCGCTTGAGAAAATAGCGGGCGAGGGACAGCCTCCCTACGCTACGCCCGAGGACTACGTATCTACGCTGAATGAGCTCAGAGCCTTAGCGGCCGCCCGCAACCCGGCCGTGCCCCTCCACATGGTCATAGACCAGGAAGGCGATACATCGAAGGACCTTTCGCGCGGAGGCGTCGTCCAATTCCCCTCGAACCTGGGGCTGACGGCCGCCCGCGATACCGACTTAACGTACCGGGTAAGCCGCGCCATAGGCAGGCAAATGAAGGCTTCGGGCCTTGATATGATACACTCGCCGGTAGTAGACGTGAATATCAATCCGGACAATCCCGAGATAGGCCGCCGGGCCTTCGGCGACGACCCCGAGCTCGTGGCCGAGCAGGCTATAGCCATGATGAAGGGCTTTCAGGCCGAGGGCATCATAGCCGCCGCCAAGCACTTCCCCGGCAGGGGAGACTCGGCCACCGACGCCCACCACGCCTGCCCCCTCCTTGACGTTGACAGGGCTCGCCTCGACGCGGTAGAGCTCGTTCCTTACCGCCGGCTCATAGCTGCCGGGCTCGATTCGGTCATGGTAGCCCATTGCATATACCCTGCGCTGGACAGCGAGATAGCCACGGTATCGCGCCGTATCGTGCAGGGGCTTTTGCGCGAAGAGCTGGGCTTCCAGGGCCTCATCACGAGCGACTCCATGACCATGGGCGCCTTGATCGACAAGTTCGGCGTGGGCGAGTCCTGCGCGCGCGCCTTGGCCGCCGGCATAGACGTCGTCCTTATGAAAGCCGAGAACCAGTGGCGAGGCGAGACCTTCCATACTATCCGCCAATGGGTGGAAGACGGCAGGATAGCGGCGGCGGAATTGGACGATAAAGTACGGCGCGTACTGAGCATGAAGGAAAAGTACGGGCTCTTCGACAAGATGGGCATGGTCGACCCAGCGCTCGCCGACGCGGCGTATAGCGACCCCATCGTGCTCGGCACGGCCAAGGAGGCGGCTCGCAAGGCGACGATCATCCTGAAGGATGATTTAAAGGCCCTGCCGCTCGATAGAGCCAAGAAGACGCTCCTCATCAATCAGCGCAACGATATCAAGAGCCCCAACGACCGCTTCGACCATCCCGCGCTATTCCAGGACCTCATGGAGGAGGAATTGCCCGAACTGCAGTGCTACGAGACTTCGTTCGGCCTCGACCCCAAGGAGGAGGAACGCATCCTTTCCTTCGTGCGGGACAAGGGCTACGAGCTGATCGTGTGCACGAACTGGTATGACCGCTCCCATAAGCCCCAGTCATACGCCAAGGCCCTTATAGACGCGGGCTACCCGGTCGTGCTCGTCACCAACGACCCCTACTGCGCCAAGGCTCAGGGCGGCGCGCTTCCGTCCGCCCCCACGCTGCTCCTCTGCATGAATCTGTCCCCGCAGGGCCTCTGCATGGCGCGCGACGTGCTCTTCGGGCGGGAAGCGCCGCAGGGCAGCTGGCCGCTGGTAAACTACGACCCCTTCGGGCTCGCGGCGAAAGCGTACGCGCGATGAATAGGCTCGGTCTCGATACGCCCTACGATTATGCGGAATCGGCCATATCGGGCTGGACGCGAAAGCACTGGGAAGAATCGTTTAAACGCCTCTGGGCCCCGCTCACGCGCTCGGCGTCGGAGTTCAAGGCTAGGCAATATATCCCTGGCCCCAGGAGCCATCATGGGCGCGTTGCCGACGAGCTTGAGGGCTTTAGCCGGAGCTTCATCATGGCGGCCCCTTGGCTCGCAAGCTCCGGCTCCGACGGCTTTGAGCTTGACGGCGAATATTATGACGTGGCCGGCTTCTATCGCGAAGGCATAGCGGCGGGCACGGACCCACAGCATCCCGAGTACTGGGGAGAGCCGGTGGACTATGCCCAGCACTTAGTGGAAATGGCCTCGCTTTCCTGGGGGCTCTGGCAGTCGCGCGGCCGTATTTGGGAGCGCTTCAGCGACGCCGAGCGCCAGCGGGTAGCCGCGTATCTTTTAGCCTGCACCAGGGTTAAATACCACGCGAACAATTGGCTCTTGTTCAACGTCGTAACCAACGCCGTCCTTAAGAGGCTCGGCCTGCCCTACAGCCAGGAACAGCTCGACTTGAACCTAGGCTTTTGCGAAAGCATGTACCTCGGCGAGGGCTGGTATCAGGACGGCGACGTGCCGCGCGTCGACTACTACAACGCCTGGGCTTTCCATTACTACTACCTCATATGGGCTATCCTGGACGGCGACTCGAAACCGGAACTGGCGCTTAAGCATATACGCAGGGCCGAAGAATTTCTTGCAAGCTTCAGCCAGCTCATGGCGGTCGACGGGGCTACGCCCTGCTTCGGCCGCTCCGAGATTTACCGCTTCGCCTTCATCGGGCCGATAGCGCTCTTGGCCCTGGCGGGCGACGAGGGTTCACAGGGGCTCTTTGGAAGGCTGCGCAGCGTAGCCGGCCTTGGGCTCAAGTGGTTTTTGACTAAGCCTATACTCAGCGCCTCCGGGCACCTGTCCTTGGGCTACGTGGGAGCCTGCGCGGATATGCTAGAGCACTATTCCTGCGGCGGTTCCCCGTACTAGGCGGCCAAAGCCTTTAATCTCCTTGCCTTGCCTAACGATCATACCTTTTGGAAAAGCGCGGAAGAGGCGCTGCCGAGCCAACGCGCCAGCGGCGCCATCGGGCTGCCTTCCGTCGGCTTTACCATTAGCGGAACTCAGTCTGGCCATACCATGCTCCTGAACCACAAGGCCAGG
>JBFZES010000088.1:0-4774 GCA_041306725.1 Spirochaetaceae bacterium
CGTCGCCGCTGGCCGCTATCCACGCGTCGTCCGAGTAGAGCGCCGAATTCAACGATATCGAATTGCAGCAAAGCGTCAGCAGCGCTACGAGAAGCGCGAGGAAGGCGATACCCGCGATACGCGTACATGAATTGTTTTCCATTGATTCCTCCTGCGCCTAGATTAGGGCCGTTACCGGCGACCTCCAATACGAGCAGGGTATGAACGCGCTTGTTAACGCCTACGAATTTTGTCTCATAGGTCCTTTATGCCAAGGTATCATCCAATATCGCGGTTATACCGGTGCATACTACAAATCACGTAGAGTCAAAGCATCCCTTTTGATACCTTAATCGGATTTCGGGCATGGGCATAGGCGGCGTATGCTGTGACCAGTCGCCGAGGCCGACCTAGCGCGGCATTAACGGGACCGCGGGAAGATGGGCATATGCCGCTCCCGCAACTTTTTCCTAAAGGAAGCTGTATATGGAAAAGCACGCAAAGCGTACCGGTAGGGTACGGGGGAATTCGAAAGCGCGCGCGGCCGCGCTGTTCGCGTTGACGCTGATGGCGTTAGCTTCGGTAGGCGCGCAAGACGGCTTAAGCTGGCGATCCTATGCCGAATTAGGCGGCGGCATCAATGTAAGCGGCGGCGAGCTCCGCCCTTTAGCGACGATAGAAACCGGAATCTTTTTAGGATCCGTAGAATTAGGGAGCTATGTCCATGTGCTTCCTTTAGAGTTCGGCAGCCCCGACCTTATTCAAGCGGCGGCCGTGGCTTACGGCGGCAGCGTGGGCTACTGCCTTGATACCGGTACCAATGCCGTAAAGCCCTTCGGCCGCATAGGCTTGGGCGGAGTATATACGGCGGAAGCCGATGACGAAGGCGGATTCAGCGGCCTTGGCGCAGAAAGGAAATTCGCCTGCGTCCTAAGCTTGGGCGTGGAGCTGCCCTTGGGCGAACGCTGGTCGGCGAGGCTCTGGGGAGCGTATCGGCTTAGCGATAACGCCCTCGACTTTAACGGCAAGCCTTTGTCGGGTTTCGACCTTGGCGCTTCGATACGGGCTAATTGGACTACGACTATACGCTAAGCAAGGCGCGCATCCTAAAGCCGCGGCCCGGACGGTATATGCCGTCCGGGTTTTCTTATGACACGGCGGCTTTTGCGAGCGCTTCATAGGCGCAAAGGAGTGCTATGCATGATTGAGACTTCGAGGCTTATCATCAGGAACTTCGCCGAAGACGACGCGGAGGATCTCTATGCGTATCTGTCTCTTCACGATACCTACCGCTTTGAGCCGGGCGCGCCTATTTCGTTCGAGGACGCGCAAGCCCTAGCCAAGGAGAGGGCGGACGGAGCAAGTTTTTTCGCCGTCGGACTGAAGGCTTCGGCAGTCATGATCGGCCATCTTTATTTCGCTCAAATCGAGCCCCTCGATTTTATGACCTGGGAATTAGGCTACATCTTTAATCCGCTCTACCATAATAACGGCTATTGCAGCGAGGCGGCCAAGGCGCTTATCGACTACGGGTTTTGCTCGTTGCGCGCGCATAGGATAATTGCCCACTGCAATCCCTTGAATTATGCGTCGTGGAGAGTGCTGGAAAAAATAGGCATGGAGCGGGAAGGGCATTTTAAGCAGAAGGCTTTTTTCAAACGAGATGGCAACCATAATCCTCTATGGCATGACTGCTATGCGTATGGACTCGTAGAATAGCGGCGCGGCCGCGGCGGAGGGGAATGCCTGCTGTTTTTTTAAGAACGATAGGCCCGGAAAGTTTAAGCAGTCCGGGCTTGATTAATTTAGGCCTTCTTTCTCATCACGAAGAATTCATAGCCGTAGTAGGCCGAATAGCGTTCGTACAAATCGATCTCTTTCTGGCAAAGGTCCAGTTCGCTCAAGGCCTCCGCGTCGCCTGAATGCGCCGCGCGGAGCGTCGCTATGCGTTTGCCCAGCGGCCCGTAATACTCGTCGCGCCAGCATTCCTCGGGCAGGGTAAAGTGCCCGGAGAGCTCGTAGCCAAGCCCATCTATTATGGCGAGGTTGGTAGCCTTATCCTTCATGGCCGGATAATCGTATGCCCAGTACGCGGCGAGCTCTTCGGGCGGATTTTCGCGCAGCCAGCAGAGCTCCGATACGGCTATGTAGCCGCCGGGCTTGAGGTAACGCCGCCATTCATCGAGCCCGCGCCCAAAGCCCATATTGTAAATAGCCCCCTCCGACCAGATCAGGTCGAACGACGAGGAAGCGAACTCGAGCGCGGCCATATCGCCCTTGCGGACATCGATGCGGGACGATAGGCCTTCTTCCTTGGCGCGTTGGCGAAGCTGCGCTAGGAAGGGTTCATGGAGATCCAAGGCTATCACGGTTCCCTTGATGGCCCTGGCCAGGCTTATGGTTTGCGCGCCTGGCCCGCAGCCCAAATCCAATACCTGAATTCGCTCCGGCAGGCCCTTGGCCAGGGCGAGGGCCCTCAGGGTGGAAGCATCGTTGCCCGGGCCTTCGCGCTTCAGGTCTTTATGCAGTTCCCAGAAAATCTCCATAGAGCTCTCCTTTAGGGCGACTCGCCTTATAAGGTGGCGAGCCAGGATTTCCACTCGTCGAACAAAGCGCGAGGGCTTAAGCCCAGGATGGATTCCGTGCTCGCGCCAGCGGGCACGAGGCTCACGACGGCGTCCCAGCCGTAACGCTCAATGATGTATTGGATGAGCGCGTGGGCCAGGGTATAGCCGCCTACATCGGCGAATTGCAGCGCGTTCGGCTTCGAATATTCCTCCCATCGCAGATCCGCGTACGAGCGTATAGATTCGACGGAGGGTTCTTGGCCGGCAAGGTAGAGGGCTATGCCCTCCTTGAGCCAGTAGCCGAGGCTTTTGTTTACCCGGTCGGTAAGCACGTGCACGTACTCATGTACCGCGGCCTGCTCTATGCTCTCGCGGCTGTGCGCTGGGCCGGGATTGGACGGCGAGCTAATGAGCACCCACTCACGGGTGTTGTCGCCGATAAACCAGTCGGGCAGGAAAGCGCCCGCGAAGCCTATGGTCTTGCGGTGCAGGTCCTTGCGGCTCGGGTATACGATGATGCCTATGCCCGCGGTGTCCGCCATGCCTAAGGCCTGGGCTACGGCGCCGGCTTGGCGCTCAATGCGGGCGGCTAGGCGTTCCGCATCGGCCTGGTCGCCGGGCATGGCTAAGACGCGCATGCCATGGCTACGGTATTCCTTCATGCCCGGCATGCCCAGGCTAGCCATGGGCGCGAAATTGACGAGGGCCGCGAGCGCGATAACTATCAGGGCTCGAACCGCGATCTTAAGGGGTCGTTTCATTCAGTATCCTCCATGGGCAGGATAGTAGGAAGAAGGGGAGCGGCCCACAATACAACTAAGATATGAGTCGCCATGCTTTCAGGCATACGAACAAGTTCGGAGCCTTCAGGATGCGCCCTTCCGACTCCCAGCGTCCGCACTCAATGGAAGGAATCGAGAAGCTAGTATCTAGAATCTAGAATCTAGAATAAGATTCGAAATCGGCCGCCGATACCCGCGCAGCATTCTAGATTCTGTATTCTAGATTCTTCCTCCCGACTCCTGACTCCTCAACTCCTCAGCTTATTCAAGAGCTCCACCCTGCTGCGAGCGCCGGCTTTCTGGTACAGGTTGTATATGTGGGTGCGTACCGTGGCGGGAGAAATGCCCAGCTCGGCGGCTATCTCTTTGTTCGCCAGGCCTCGGGCTATCATCACGGCCATCTCCGCTTCGCGTCCCGATATGCCCAGCGAGCGCATGCGCTCCTCGGGCACCGAATCGAGTATGGGCACGCCGCCTTCGCTGGGCGTGAAGAGCTTGATGGCGGCGCTCATGGATACGATGTTCCATGCTAGGTCGAAGAAGTGGTCAAGGGATATGGATGGCAGCCAGGGCAGGCCGGCGGCCTCCCCCGCGAACTCTATGAGCCCCATGGGGGCGAAGGCGATAGCGCATAGGCCATAGGCTTTCATGAGCGGGCGCATAGCCGGCGGCTCGGAGGATGTTAGCTGGCCGCGGGCCACGATGCCGAAGGCGGCCATTGCCAGGCCGGAAATGATGAATCCGCTCAGGCTCCATCCCTTCGAAACGGCTAGCGCCGCGATGCCGCCGGAGCCAAGGGTATGGGCTATATGGATGCCGATATTGGCCAGGCTCTTTGCTATGACCAGGGCGGATAGGAGTTCGGCGATCTTTGGGAATGCCGTATGCCTGCCCGCCGGCGGCGAAGCGCGGCGAATGAGCAGGATGGCCACGGCGTAGAGCGCGGCGTTTATAAGGGTCATGAATATGGACAGCGGAAGCCTGATGGCGGGGTTTATGCCGCCCGGCAGCGTTTCCAGGTAGTAGTAGACTACGATTATGCCAAGGCCGAGCAGGAAGAGCAGCTGAAAGGCCAGGAGCGGGCGTATGAGCCTGCTGCGTATGCGGAGGCCGAGCACGTAGAGCGCGGCCCCGCCCATGAAGCCGGTCGCGAAGAAGAGGATATAAAAGGCCAAGAGGAAATGCTGCATAGGCGGCTCCTAGTCAGTAGCGCTTGGCCCATTATACGCGTTAAAGCCGAGCTTGCGCAAACGCCTGCCGCCGCCGCCCAGCCTTCCTAGTCGCCGCCGTCCTTAAGGGTAAAGTACGCTATGGCATCGGCGAGTCGCGAAGCGTTGGCCGCGAGCTCTTCGGCGGTGGCCGCGACGAGGGCCGCCGTATCGGAGAGCTCCTCGCTGGTCGCGCTGAATTCCTCGGATATGGACGCGTTGTGCTGGGACACCGAGT
>JBFZES010000089.1:0-14216 GCA_041306725.1 Spirochaetaceae bacterium
CTTCGGTTCCGAGGCGCCGCGCTCCTTCTTCGGTAATATCAGCTATTTCCGCGAAGAACTGTCCTCCTTGGTAAAGGCCCAGTACGCCGTGCACATATTCGCCGAGAATTCCCTGCAGGCCGAGCGCATACGCTCGCTCGTCAAGGAAGAATCGGTGCAGGTGCACGACCGCGGCCTGTCGGCGGGCTTTTCCCTGCCCTCCGCAAAGCTCGCCTTCATACACGAGGGCGAGATATTCGGCCGCCGCAAGCGCGCCCCCCAGTCGCTCAAGAGCGCCCGCTCCAAGGTCATCGACACCTTCATAGAGCTGAATCCCGGCGATTTCGTCGTCCACGTCAATTACGGCATAGGCCGCTTCATAGGCATAGAGCGCGTCAAGGTTATGGGCAACGACCGCGACTACGTGAAGATAGCCTACGCCGACGAGGAAAGCGTGTTCGTGCCCATAGAGCAGGCCAACCTAGTCCAGCGCTATATAGGCAACGAAGGGGACGAGCCGCGCCTGGACCGCTTAGGCTCCAAGTCCTGGGAGAACCGCAAGAGCAAGGTAAAGAAGTCCGTAGAAGACCTTGCCGAGCGGCTCATACGCATCTATTCCCGGCGCAAGATGGCCAAGGGCTTCGCCTTTCCTCCCGACGGGGAATGGCAAAACGATTTCGAGGCGGCCTTCCCCTTCGAGGAGACGCCCGATCAGCTTACCTGCATCGAAGATGTGAAGCGCGACATGGAGAGCGAGCGGCCCATGGATCGCCTGATTTGCGGCGACGTGGGCTACGGCAAGACCGAGATAGCCATGCGCGCCGCCTTCAAGGCCGTCATGGGGGGCAAGCAGGTAGCCTTCTTGGCTCCCACCACTATCCTGGCCGAGCAGCACTACGAGAATTGCATAGAGCGCTTCCGCGGCCTGCCGGTTACCTTCGGCATGCTGTCGCGCTTCGTGGACAAGTCCGAGCAGAAGAAGAACCTCGCCTCCACGAAGGAAGGCCGCATAGACGTGCTCATAGGCACGCACCGCATACTGCAGAAGGACGTGGCCTTCAAGGACCTAGGCCTGCTCATCGTGGACGAGGAACAGCGCTTCGGCGTAAAGGATAAGGAGCGGCTCAAGGAAATGAAGTCCAACGTGGACTGCCTTACCCTTACCGCCACGCCCATACCCCGTACCCTGCACATGTCCATGCTTAAGATACGGGACCTTTCGGTGCTTACCACGGCGCCGGTGAACCGCCATCCCATAAAGACGGTGGTGGACGAGTTCCAGAGCGACCTCATAGCGCAGGCCATACGGAGGGAGCTTGAGCGGGACGGCCAGGTCTTCTATCTGCACAACCGCGTGCAGAGCCTGGAGGATACGCGCGTATTCATACAGCGCCTCGTGCCCGAAGCCTTCGTGGAGGCCGCGCACGGCCGCATGGACGCCCACGAGCTCGAGGACATCATGCACCGCTTCATACACAAGGGCTTCCAGGTGCTCGTGTCCACCACGATCATAGAAAACGGCATAGACATACCGAACGTAAACACGATAATTATCGACCGGGCAGATATTTACGGCATAAGCCAGCTCTACCAGCTGCGGGGCAGGGTGGGGCGCTCCGATCGCCTCGCGCATGCTTACCTGTTCTATCCCGACGGACGCGCGCTGTCCGAGCTGGCCATGAAGCGCCTGCAGATCATATCGGACTTTACCGAGCTGGGATCGGGCTTCAAGATAGCCATGAAGGACCTGGAGGTGCGCGGGGCGGGCAACCTGCTCGGGCGCGAGCAGTCGGGCGACATATACTCGGTGGGCTTCGACCTGTACTTAAAGCTCCTCGACGACGCGGTGGCCCGCCTGTCGCAGGAGGGCTACGAAGGCGAGGAAGAGCCCTACCTAGAGCTGGAGTATTCGGGCTTCATACCCGAGGAGTACATATCCCAGCAGGCCGTCAAGATGGAAATCTATAAGAAGATTGCCGGTATCCTGAGCCAGGACGACCTGGAAAGCCTCTATCGCGAGCTCGAGGACCGCTTCGGCCCCGTGCCCGGCGAAGTGTCCAGCCTCCTTGCCCTGGCGGAGATACGCGTGCTCTGCAAGAAGCTTTCCATAGCCACGCTCAAGGAGCGCAAGGGCTTCGTTACCGTGGAATTCATGAAGGTGGCCAAGGTATCGGTGGAACGCCTCCTTAGGCTCATGAGGGAGAGCGGCCAGAAGATTAAGCTGGACCCCGCCCGGCCTAACGTGCTCATGATAGCCACGGGCCCTATAGGGCTTAAGGAAAAGAGCGAGTTCATACGGGAAAAGCTGGCCGCCCTGGCCGGCTAAGCGGCCCGCTTAAGCCTTGCCTGGATTCGGCTCGGGGCCAGCGGCCGGCTTGACTGAAAAACGCTCGGAGAAGCGGTAGTGCTCGATGATATCGACCAGTTCGGCGGAGAAGGGCGTAGACAGCGCAAGCTTCTGCGCGCCGTTCGGCAGCTTCATGGCCTCGCTTACCGTGGCGGCCAGGCTGAACTGATAGGACTGGAAAAAGAGCTTGACCGTGGCCGGTTTGCCTATTTCCATGGGCGGCGCCTGCACGGGCACGAGGAACTCGAGCTTGTCGCTGGCTAGGGCGAAGAGCGCCGCCTTCGTCTCCGCCCCCTCGTATTGGATAAGCGAGTAGTTATTGAAGCCCATGAGCTTGGCGCTCTCCGCGTTTATGGCGATGCGCTTGCCCTTGAAGTCCTCGTATTCCACCTTGAGCCTATCTACGAGCATGAAGAAGTCGCCAATGATGGTCTGCAGGTCCGGCGGGCAGGGCTTCCACTCAAGCGCTATGAGGCCTATGGAATCCTTGCCCTTCATGGGGCTGATAGTCTTAATCGTGCAGCGCGCGAAGATTTTCATGGGCTGAGGCGAATTGCCCGGCTGGAACACTAAGGCGAGCCCGGCGAGCGCGCCGGCGTAGCGCTGAAAGAACACGAGCTCCTCGCGCGAGAATACCGCCACCAGGGTGGCCCCGCCGAGCGACAGCCTATAGGGCGCGCAGGCTATCACGTAGGAATCCACCTTCAGCGCCGTGAGGCCGGCCTGCATGCCCATGTGGAGGGTGGCGAACTGGTTTACCGCGAGCGTCTGATTTTCATATTGAGCGTAGAGCTCTTGAGCGTTATTTCCTTGCATCGTTGCTTCCAGTGTATACGGACTGCGCCTTACGTCAAGTGCCCCGCGGCCGGCTTGGCCGAGTCGCGCCGCCCGCCGCCGCGGCGAGCAGGAATACGGCGGGTTCCTTGCCGTAGCTGCGAGGGGCCTTGCGCCATTCCCCGACGCTCTTGGTTTCCACGCTCTCAAAGGCTGAGCTTAAGGCGTACGCGACGCAGAGCAGGGTGCCCGGCTGCAAGGCCTTAAGCGCGCTTTTAAGCATGGCGTCATTGCGGTAGGGCGTTTCGATAAAGAGCTGCGTGGCCCCCGAGGCGGCGGATTGCCGCTCAAGCTCGCGGAGAGCGCCTAAGCGGCCCGCTTCGTCGGGAGGCAGATAGCCGCTGAAGGCGAAGCGCTGGCCGCCTAAGCCCGAGGCCATAAGCGCCATGAGTATGGCGCTGGGCCCTGGCAGGGATACTACCCGTATGCCCCGGGCATGGGCAAGTTCGACGAGGGCAGCGCCCGGGTCCGCTATGCAGGGGCTTCCCGCTTCGGACATGATAGCGGCGTCCCTGCCCTGCTCAAGGGGCTCCAGCAGCGCCGCTAAAGCCCCAGGATCGCTACGCTTATCCAATATGCCAAAACGCGCCTGGTCAGCTAAGTCCTGATCGAGCGCCGCGACGAGGAAACGCTTAGCCGTCCGCTGGTTTTCCACGATAAAGTCAGCGGTAGCGCCGAGTACTTCGAGCAGGCGAGGCGACAGTTCTCGTTTAGGGTCCCCGTCCGCTATGGGCACGGGTATGAGGTATAAGGTTCCGCTCACGTGAGGTACTCCGCGTCATGATAGAGATAGGCGGCGCTCATGGCCGCGGCCCGCTCGGCAAGCCCGTCGTCGCCGCTGAGTTGGCGCGTTCCGAGCGCCAGGCTTGAGCAGAACGATTCCACGTCCCTCCGCGAGAGCGGCAGGCGTTTGCCCGCTAAGCTAGTCTCAAGCTCGCGCATGCGCACGAGTCGGTCGGAGGCTATGGCTATGCGCAGGTCCGCTACGGCCCCTTTCGAGTAACGCGCGCAGGCGCAAAAGGTAGCCGCTCCCTGTTGGGGAAAGACCGCGGGGCCTAAAGACCGTGTCGCTATGCTGTCCCATTCCGCCAGGGGCAGCCGTATGCGGGTAAGCAGGGTAGACGGGGGTATAGACGGGCGGCCGTCCTGTCCTACCAGTTCATGGATGCCCTTCCAGTGCGCGCCGCCCGCGTCCCGCAGTTCTACCGCGGCATCCATGCAGGATAGGGCGGCGAAGCAGGACATGAAGCGCCATCGGCTGGCTATATTTCCGCCCAGGGTGGCTAAATTCCTTACGGCCTGCGTGCCCACCTGCAGCACGGCAGGGCGGAGCGGGCCAAGCAAAGAACCCTTGGGCAGCGCGAGGAGCGATGAGAGGCTCACCATGGAGCCCAGTTCCAAATGCCTGTCCGAGCGGTGTATCTGCTGGAAATCGAGTATCCTATGCAAATCGAGTATGCTTACCGAGGCCTTTTTTGGCCAGGACTCATCATCGGACAGGAGCAGGGTACCGCCGGCCCAGGGCAGGGCCTCGGGCCTTCTCTTGAGAAAGGCCATGGCCTCCTGCACGCTGGCGGGACTGGCTACTTCGTCAACGACCATGCGCGTACCTCCCGCCTTCTTTCTCTTCCAGGGCATAGCGGGCGGCCTCGAGCAGGGCCGAAGGCGCGGAACAGCTGCAGTGTATGGACGACAGGAGCTCCGCCACCACTTCGTCCTCGAGTCGCGCGCCCTGCTCGATTAGGTAGCCGAGCGCCATGCTATAGGCTCCCTTGCAGAAGGCGCAAAGGTCCAGCCCGGCCTTGCGCAGCGCTTCCTGGGCCTTGTCGTGCTCTTCGGTGTTGCAGAAGCCTTCGTAGCTTACGACCTCCGCGCCCCGTACCCGAAAAGCGGTCACTATGCACGCGTTTACCGGCTTGCCTTCGAGCAGCACGAGGCATTTGCCGCAGAGCCCCACGCCGCAATCCCCTATGACGCTGTGCAGCTTGAAGCGGCCGCGAAGCAGGTCGACGAGGCGCTCCATAGGCTCGGCCTGCACCGATACGTCTTCGCCGTTCAAGATGAAATCTATCGTCATGGCTTGCTCTCCCCTCGGGCCTGCGCGTCGAGCGGCAACTCAACGATCGCCTTGTCTTTGGCTTGGCTCAGCGCGCTCGCGAAGGCCGCGGGCACGGCGATGAACGCTAATTCTCCCAAGCCTCCAAGGCTGGCATCCGCGCCCGCTTGGCAAAACCGCAGCTCAATGGGCGGTATATCCTGTATGCGCAGCGGCGCGTACGCGAAGAGCGGCGAGCCTCCAAAGTCCTCCTGCGCCGGGTTGAAGCGCTCGCTCATGCAGTTGGATAGCGCGCGCGCTATGTCCCTCTTGAGGCTGTGCTCTGCCCGCTTTAATGACAATATGCGTCCGGCGTTCACGCTCATCCATACCCCGCGCACGAGGGGAGAGCCGTCGAGCGGGTCGATGGCCAATTCCACCGCGGCGCCGCCGAAGGATGCCCCGTCCAAAGGGGAAGAGGGCTGTCGTGCGTTGCGGGCGCTTTTACGCACGCTGATGGGCAAAGCCTCCCTGAAGCGCTTAGAGCCTATGCCCTCGCAGGCGTCGGCTATAAGCTTCGTGACCACGCTTATGCCGCTTGAGAAGGCGGCGGCCCCGCTGTCGGGCACCGTGTCGGTGGATACCGGCACTATGCGCACCAATGAGGGCTCTATGTCCAGGGTCGAGGCGGATTCCCGCCGCCATAGCTCAAGGGCGCCTTCATCCATAGGCAGCACGCTGCTGCGTATGGTGAGCACGGAATCCTTGCCCAGCGACGCTTCCACGCTGGCAGGACCCGCCGCGTTCAGCAGGCGCGCCCCGTCGTTGCTCTGATAGGCCCACGCTAAGCCTATGCCGAAGCCGGGAACGGCTTCGGGATCGGGCCTGCGCTTTCGTATGAGCTCATAGGCCGAGCGCTTCCGTTTATAGTCGCTTATGCCGAGCAGCGCTTCATTGAGTTCCGTAAAGCCCGCGCCTTGCCTGGCGGGAGGACCCGCGCTGGCGTCTCCCTTAGGGGCGGCGTTCGCGGTTCGCCATGCCACGGGATCCTGGCCCGACTCCGCGGCGCAGAGATCGGCTATGCGCTCCATGGCGAATTGCGCCGATGAGCCGCCGAGTCCCGCGTAACTGCCCATAGGCGATAGGTTCGTGCGTACCGCCCATGCCTTGCAGCGCAACGAGGGGCAGCTATAGGCCCCGGGAAGGGCATCGAGGATCTTGCGCAGTATGGGCCCGGCCAGCGGCCCGTACGCGCCTAAGTTGAGGCTTACGCTAGCCTCGATAGCCAGAAGGCGGCCTTCGCCGTCTATAGCCGCCCTATACGAGCCGAAGAACGGCGCGCGTTTGGTGGTGTAGAGGAAGTCCTCGTTCCTACTCAGGCAAAGGAGGCTGGGCCGCCCTAAAATGCGCGAGCACAGGCTGGCGTGGCAGGCGAGCAGGGAAGGGTACCAGAGCTTGCCGTCCAGGTGGGGGCCGAGGTAGCTGGGCTTGACCACGAGCTCCTCGGGCTTGACCCCAAGGGCTTTAGCCACGCTATCGCGGACATGAAATGGCCACTGGGTGGAGGTGATGATAACGAGCTTGTCATAGTCGTAGTAGCTTGCCGCGCCTTGGGGCTCGGGGTAGTAGTGGTCGAGCGGCCCAAGCCTGAATTCGGCCTTTATTATTTTGCTCGCCTGGGCCATGGCCGCCCCCGGGTCGCCGCGCTCAAGCCCTTCCCTCGCAATGATCCGCGCAGAGTCGAAGCGCTCATAGCCGTACGAAGGGGCCTCGGGCGCTATTTCCACCCGGGTAAGCTTGATAGCCTCGAGCACGCGCTTGCGGTCGGGGCCAGCTATGAGGCCTACGGCCTCGCCCTTATACGACACCCTGCCCGCGGCAAGTATGGGAATCGTCTCGTCTTCGATGCGCAGGAAGGGGTCTCCCGGTATGTCCTCGGCCGTGATGAAGCGGTAATCGCGCGGAAGATGGGGCGAGCTTATCGATTTGATGCTGCCGCAGGCCGCCGGCGACCGTACCGTGCCGACATAGATCAGATCGGGCTTAGAGAAGTCGGCGAGCCGGGGCGGTCCCAGGTCGTGGTCGGGCTGCTCCCGCTTCATCGCGGCCTTACGAGCCCCAATACGGCTTGGCACACGCGGTCTGCCTGCGAGTCGCTCATGCCCTGCCATATAGGCAGGCTGAGGCTGCGCTCGTACATGGCAAGCGCGTTAGGGAAGGTTTCGGGAAGCAGCTTGTAGCGCTCCGCGTAGTAGGGCATGGTATGGAGCGGTATGAAGTGCACCGAAGCGCCTACGCCTTCTTCAGCCAGCGCCTCTATCAAGGCGTCCCTGCCTATGCCTGCCTCTCGCTCGCGCACGCGCAGGGCGTAGAGGTGCCAGGCATGCCCCTCGCCGCGGGGCGGCAGTTCCAGGCCGGGCAGGCCCTTGAAGGCTTCGTCGTAACGCGCCGCTATGGCCCTGCGCTGCTCCAGGAAACCGGCGGCGCGCCTGAGCTGTACGCGCCCTATGGCCGACAGTATGTCGGGCATGTTGTACTTGTAGCCCGCCTCGGCCACCTTATAGGCCCAGGAGGCTTTTTTGGACGTGTAGCGGTCCCACACTTCGCGGTCTATGCCATGCATGCGCATCAGGGCCATGCGGGAGCTAAGCTTCTCGTTGGCGCACACGACCATGCCGCCTTCGCCGGTGGTTATGGTCTTGGTGGCGTAAAAGGAATAGACGCCTATGTCGCCGATGCAGCCGGCAAAGCCCGAGGGCAGCCTGGAAGGAAAGGCATGGGCCGCGTCCTCTATGATGGCGCAGCCGTAGCGCCGCGCGAGCGGCACTATGGCCTCCATATCGCAGGGCAGGCCGCCTATGTGCACGACGATGATGGCGCGGCAGTTTTTGGTTTCTGCCAGGGTTTTTTCAAGCGCCTGGGGATCGAGATTATAGGATCCGGGCGCCGTATCGCAGAAGCGCAGCTCGGCTCCCAGGTGCCGCGCCACCGCCGCGCTGCTCGTGAAGGTATAGGGGCTCGTAATGACCGTGTCGCCTGGGCCTATGCCCAGCGCCTCAAGGGCCAGATGCAGGCCGCTGGTGGCGGAATTCACCGCAAGGGCGCGCGGAGCGCCCACGTACTCGGCGAATTCCCGCTCAAAGGCAAGGGTCTCGGCCCCGGTGGTAAGCCAGCCCGAGCGCATGATCCTTAAGACGGCCTCTTCTTCTTCCGTGCCGAGCGAAGGCCTGGCAAAGGGTATGAAATCAGTATTCAGGTTCATCGCTATAGTCCTCTACGCTCGGTACGAAGCGCCGCAGCGCCGCGCGCAGGGCTTTGCGGTTGCGGTACGCCTGTGGCGCGGCCTCGTCGGGTATGCATATGGGCCTCAGGGCGGCGAGCGCCGCATCGAGGGGAAAGGCGCCGCCTAGGCGCTCAAGCCTGTTTATTTTGGCGTAGGCCGTGGCCACGAGCTCTTCCTCGTCGCTTTTTAAGCTTTCCTCCAGGCGCTCGCCGGGGCGCAAGCCAATATATTGTATATCGATATCCTTGTAAGGCTCCAGGCCCGAGAAGCGTATCACCTGTTCTGCCAGCTCCCGTATCAGTATGGGCTCGCCCATGTCCAAGAGGTAGGACTGGCCGCCCTGTCCCACGCCGCCGGTCTTGAGCACGAGCGAGCAGGCTTCCGGTATAGTCATGAAGTAGCGGGTGGCTAGCGGGTCGGTAACGGTAACGGGGCCGCCCTGGGCCACCTGGCGCATGAACAGGGGCAGTATGGAGCCCCTGCTGCCAAGCACGTTGCCGAAGCGCACGGTCATGAAGTCCTGGCCCGAGCTTGCCTTGGCTTGGGCGTCCAGCACGATGCGCTCCGAGAGGAACTTGGACGCTCCGTATACGCAGAGCGGATTGACCGCCTTGTCCGTGCTTACGAGCACGAAGCGCTGGACGCCTGCCGCTATGGCCGCCTCGGCCAAATTGAGGGTGCCAAAGACGTTATTCTCTATGGCGGCCACGGTGTTCGCTTCCATCATAGGCACGTGCTTATAGGCGGCGGTATGGAAGATGACGTTGGCGCGCAGGCGCTTTAGGATGAAGGACACGTAGGATCTATCCTTGAGCTCGCCGATGACGGGCACGATGGCCGTGGATTCGCCTACGCCTCCCGCCTGCAGTATGCGGAGCTCTCGGTCGATCTGATAAATGGAATTTTCCCCATGCCCGAAGAGATACAGCCGCTCCACGCCCGCCGACAGGAGCTGTCGCGACAGTTCCGAGCCTATGGAGCCGCCGGCCCCCGTTACGATGACCCGCTTGCCTCGCAGCCAGGCCAGGCTTTTTTTGAGCCCTACGGCCACCGGGGAGCGGCCGAGCAGATCCTGCGGATCGATGTCCCGGGTCTGCACCAAATGGGCCATGCCCTCCACTATCTGGGCGATATCGGGGAGTATGCGTATCTTGGCGAATCCCGCCTGCTTGAGGAGGAAATAGAGTTCGCGCAGGCGTTCGCGCGAAGCGCTGGGTATGGCTATGATGGCCTCGTCCGCCGGCGTGCGGCTTAAGAGCCTTACCACGTCGCTTATGGGGCCAAGCACGGGCACGCCGTGTATCTTGCTGCCTATCTTGCCAGGCTCGTCGTCAAGGAAGGCTACGACGGTGCCGAGTACGCCTTTGGCGCGTATTTCGTCGGCGATGGACCTGCCGGCGAAACCGGCTCCCACGATATAAATGCGGGGCGTTTCAAGTTGATTCATTGCTCGCTTCGGATCCTTTCGCCGGTCGCTCCATGACCTCGAAGGCCAGGTCGACCTTGAAGGAGTCCTGACACAGGTCCAGGCGCACCTTAGCGCGCATCTTGCGCTTGTCCACCTTGACTATCATGCCTTCGAGGCCTTTGAGCGGTCCTTCGAGTACCACGATGCGGTCGTGTTCGTCGAAGATGACCTTAGAAGTATCGGCGCTTTTCCCGTAAGAAATGAAATGGGATAGCACCGCGCGATCCCTGGCGCCTATAGGCTGAGGATTTGCCGCGTCGGGGAGCATGCGTACGTAATACGCGGTGGTTTTGAGGCACCAGCGCTGTTCTGGGTTAAGCTCGTCGTTTTCCGACGATATGAATACGTAGCCGCTGAAGAGAGGCCTCTCGATGGTGCGTAGCACCCCGCGCTTCCGTAACTTCATGCTTCGCTTCGGCACGATAAGCGCGCTATTCTTGAAGCATGGGGCAGCGGACAGGCGGCGTACGTAATCGTCCTCGTGACCCGTCCAAACCTGAATCGCGAAGTAATCCATTTCAAAGCTATCCTTAAAAAAGCGCTCAAGGACTCGCGCCTGCGAGCGTTTTCAGTGTCGCGTTAATCTAGCACGATGAGCGCCTATCGTACAATATGAGCTTAATTACGGGGCTTTGCGCTCCGATACCTAGAGGGAAAGCCCCTCGTTTATCCAAATCGGGCGGCGAGGAGCTACGCTGCGCGGACGGGCGCAGTCATCGAAAAGGGGATGGGTAGCATGAAGAGGCTCTTGCTAGCGAGTTTGATGGCCCTTACCCTGTCGGCTGCGCTCGCGTCGGCTCAAACCGTCGAGCTCGTGCTTATGCACGCGGGACTGGCCGAAGAGGATGCTGACCTGTACCTGCTGGAGCATCTGATAGACGGCGGCTTGGACGGGCTCTTTGAAAAGGGCTTCATAGGCACGAACGAACGGCCCTACGCGGGCAGCCAAGCGGCCTTCGACGCGTACAAGCAGCGCGCGGACGCGGCCGAAAGCTATGTAAACGTCATCGTGCTGATCTTGGCTACGTACCCGGCCTCCGCTTCAGGGCCGCGCGTACCTGCGTGCAGCTATAAAGTGATAAGCGTACCGAATGGCATCGTGCGGCTATCGGGCGAGCTTAAGGCCCTTGCGCCGGCCACGCCGAGCCGGCTCGACCTAGAGAAGGCCAACGGCGCTATGGGCAAGGCAATAGTAATGGCCTGCGCCACGTCGTTATACTATGACTAGTTTACCCTGGAGGGGAGTATGTATATAAAGAAACGCGGTCCTCTGCTTGCCCTGGCTATGGCGGCGGCTTTCATGGTCGTCTTCGCGGCTTCGTGGGACGGGAACGCTATCATGGGTTCCTACGGCGATTTTCCCGCTTCAGGATACTATGCCGCATGCAACTCTTTCCCCCGCAACAGCTCGGTCGAGGTGACGAACATCGAGACCGGCCGCAGCGTTACGGTCCTCGTCACGCGCGGGCTCGATAGCCCCGGCATATTCATGATGCTGTCGGTAGACGCCGCTAATGCCTTGGGCATTAGCTCCGGCCGCGTCGTGCGCGTGCGGGCCGCCGAGCCTAAAAGCGCGTTGGAGCTTAACCCCTCGGGCACGGGAAGGGCGAGCGACCCCGATTTCAATCCTAAACTGCTGGCGCAGGAAGAGCTTCGCCGCTTGGGTTACCAGCTTGAGCTCCCCGCCCAGCCCGTGCCCATAGCGCCGGTTCCGGCCGCTCCGGCGGCAAGCGCGCAAGCCCCCGCCGCGAGCCCCGCAGCCGCTCCGGCACCCGCTCCGGCACCCGCTCCGGCAATAGCTCCGGCAACCGTAGCCGCCGCGCCTACCGTGGACGCCAAGCCCCTGGCCCAGCCCGCCTCGAGCGCCGCCGTAGCCAAGCTGCCTGAAAGCCCCGCGCCGCCCGCCGCCGCCCGCGAGTCGCCCGAGTTGGTAAACGGCAAGAAGCCTAAGCCGGTGCGCACCCTTTTCATACCGCAGCTTCCCGAGCCGGGCGTTCCTCCCCTCATAGCCAAGCCCGTTCCCGCCGCGGCAGCGCCTGCCGCCGCCCCGGCCGCACCGGCCAGCGCGGCCGCGCCCGAAATTGTGGCGCTTGCCTTGCCCCAGCCCGACGAAACTCCCATACGGGTGACCCCCGCATCCCTTCCCAAGCGCTACGAAGCGCCGGCTTTTCTGCCCGAATTTTACATCGACCGCCTCGTTAGCCAGCCGGCCTCAGCGCCAAAGCTAAGCCTTGCCGAACCTTCCCTTGAGCGCGTTCCCGACGCGGGGCCGCTCGCGGACGAGAGCCCCGAAGCCCTCGTCGGCGCCAAGCCCGCCGGCTTAAGCGCGGTGGCGTCGGCGCAGCTCGCGGCGCCTTTAGCCCCCGCCAATGCCGCCATAAAGGCGGCGGAACGGGCCGAGGCCTTCGCGCGCGCCCATCCGGCTATGGCCCCGGGAGCCCAGGGGCCGGCCCTCGCCAGGCCCGAACTCGAAGCCGACGAAATACCTGACGCCATATTGGCCCGCGTGGCCAGCCCTCGGCCTGAAGTGCCCGCTACGAGCCTTGCCGAAGGCGAGCTGCGCATCGAGGACCCGTCCGCGCCGGTAGCCATAGCCAAGACCACGCCCACGCTCGACGCCGCCGAAACGCGCGTTGCCCTTGCCGATGCGGAAGGCCAGCAGCCCGAGGCCCTCGTTGCCAAGCCCCAGGCCCAGGCGGCAGCGCCCGCGGATACTATCATAGCCTTGGAGCCTTCCGGCCCTCGGCCGCCCGAGCCCGCGCCTAGACAAGCGGCCGTCCCGGCTCCCGTCAGCGTAACGCCGCCCGCGGCCAGCGCGGCAAGCGTTCCCGCGGCAGCCCCTGCGGCCGCCCCCGCGCGACCCGAAGAGAAAGCTCCCATTCCCAGCGGCCTCCTGGCCAAGGGTAAGTTCTATATACAGGTGGCCGCGTACCGCAGCCTGTCCGGCGCCCAGGACGCTGGCGCTTCGCTGCAGCGCTCGGGCCACGTTATCGTCATAGAGCCGGGCTCGGACAAGGCAGGCGCGCTGTGGCGCGTATACGTAGGCCCGCTGTCCCGCGACGAGAGCGGCGTGGCCCTCGTGCGCGTGCGCTCGCTGGGCTTTAAGGACGCCTTCCTTAAGCAGGGCATATAGAGCGCCGTTGACCGCCTTAAGGCGGGGAGCCTACAATGGGTAAAAGCCCCAGGGTAGGCACCCCGCTTTTTTTTATTCCACATGCTAAGGGAGTCGCGGCCCATGCTCGACGATGATACGAAAAAACGGAGAATAACCGAACTCGAGCGCTCCGTGCGAAAGCATCAGGATCTCTACTATAACGGCCAGGCCGAGATTAGCGACGCGGACTTCGATGCCCTGTGGGACGAGCTTAAGGCTCTGGATCCGGATAACGGCTTATTCGCGGCGGTAGGCGCGGACAATTCCGGCTATTTCGCCAAGGCCAGGCACATCCTGCCCATGGGCAGCCAGGAAAAGGCGGCCAATCCCGAGGAATTCCTTTCCTGGGCCCAGAAGACCACGCCGCCCCTCTTCGTGGTGCAGGATAAGCTCGACGGCGCCAGCCTGGAGCTGCAGTACAGGGACGGCCGCTTCTTTCGCGCGATCACCCGCGGCGACGGCGTCATCGGCGACGATATAAGCGCGAACGCCCGCAAGATGCAGGGGGTGCCCCTAACGCTGCCCGAGTCCTTCAGCGGCGCCGTGCGCGGCGAGGTAGTCATGTCCAAGGCCGTCCACGCGGCCTTTTTTCCCGATAAGGCCAATTGCCGCAACGCGGCTAACGGCCTCATGAAGCGCAAGGACGGCCAGGGAGCGGAGCATCTGCGGGTGATCTGCTACGACGTCGCGCCCGCGGGCCTCTATGATCCCGATGCCGGCGGCCTGTTCGGCTTTGAGCTTAAGCCACCCTTCGACGACGAGCGGAGCAAGATAGCCTGGCTCAAGGGCGCGGGCTTCGAGGTTGCCAGGACCCAAAGCTTCGGCGAAGCCTATGAAGTCATAGATTACCGCGCGCGCGTGGTCGCTACGCGCGCCGAGCTTCCCTACGACATAGACGGCATAGTCGTGAAGAATCCCGCGGTGGACCCCGACGACATGCGGCGAGCGCGGCCCGAGAAGCAGATAGCGTTTAAATTCCCCCTGGAAGAGGCGGTATCGACCCTCCTCGACGTGGAATGGAGCGAGACGGGCTCCACCTACACGCCCATAGGCATCATGGAGCCGGTACGCATAGCGGGCACTACCGTGAAGCGGGCTAACCTGGCCAACACCAAC